>JANNYL010000372.1:0-8911 GCA_031410075.1 Flavobacteriales bacterium | reverse complement strand
CAGCTATTGCTGGGCCAAGTAGCCATGTGCTTACGATCACGGAGAACGAGCCCTCTCCTTTGCGGATCAATGAGGTGGACTATGATAACCCAGGCGCTTTGCCAGATAGTTTGGAGTTCGTTGAATTGTTGAACACTGGCTTGATCGCGATCGATCTGGCTGGCTACAAGATCGAACTGGTGAACGGTTCTGGTGGTGGTGCTGCTGTCTACACGACGATCACGTTGCCAAGCTTCTCCCTTGCGCCCGGGACATACTATGTGGTGGGCAACGACCCCTCGATCCCGAACGTGAATTTGGTAACTGGAGCAACCACGAATTCCATTCAGAACGGCTCACCGGATGCGATCGGCCTGCGCGACCCATTGAACACCTTGCTCGATGCGGTGAGCTATGAAGGAAATTCCGGAGCTCCATACACCGAGGGCACTGGTATCAGTATTCCCAACAGTGATGATGCCACTGATGGCCTCGGCATTAGTCGTTTCCCTGACGGAACCGATAGCAACGACAACAGCGTTGATTGGAGCCGCCGTTGCTTGAGCCCTGGTGCGGCGAACAACAGCACCTCCACGTTCTGCATTTGTCAATCCCCAGCGGCAACTGCGATCAGCCAGTGCATCGATAACCTCACATGGGAGATCGTGGTGAGTGTGACCAGCACAGGCAGCGGTGCCACGGTGAGCATTACCAACGACGTCAATGGTTCAAGCCAGTTGAACGTCGGCACGGGCAACTGGACCATCGGGCCCTTCCTCAACAACGCAGTGGTGAACGTAACTGTTGCACACCAAAGCTTTAGCCAGTGCAACGTGCTGTTGAGCGGGTTCTTCATGAACTGCCTACCCGATTGCAATCTCGTGGTCGGTGGACCTGATGTACCCGGTGCTCCTTGCGATGACCTGAACCCTGGCACCGAGAACGATGTTTGGAGCCTGCTCTGTGTTTGCGCAGGAAATCTGATACAAGCAGGGGTTGGTTTCATTCTGCCCAGCAGCAGTGCCACCGAGCCGAGCATCGCTGCTACAATAGGTGTGGAAATGAACATCGCCCCGGTGAGCGCGGTGGTAGTTGACATTACGGATGCAGGTACTGGAACTGCCACGAGCGGAACGGATTATACAGCGGTGGGAACCCAGCAGTTGACTTTCCTGCCAACCGACACATACCCATACACGCAAACATTCAATGTACTGATCACGGATGATGGTGATTACGAGCCTATCGAAACCGTGAATCTCGCCTTGGCCATTTCATCCGGCCCAGCGAACACCGTAATAGCGACCCATACGATCGCGATCATCAGCGATGACCTCGCACAATTGCGCATCAACGAAGTGGATTACGACAACGCGGGAACGGACAACGCGGAGTGGGTGGAATTGAAGAATACTGGTGCTACCACTCTCAACATCGGCGGATTCGCTGTGCAGTTGGTGAATGGCGGCGGCGGTGGCGCGGTTGTCTACAAATCCATACTGCTGCCCAGTTTCTCCCTCGCAGCGGGTGCGTACTATGTGATCGGCAACAGCAACACCATCCCGAACCTCAACCTGTTGCAGACACCTGCGACTGACATGATCCAGAATGGATCACCGGACGGCATCGGCTTGCGCGATCCATCGAATATCCTGATCGATGCGTTCAGCTACGAGGGCAATACCGGAGCTCCGTACACAGAAGGAACCGGGACCGGTGTGGCCACCAGTGATGACAATACGGTCGCACTGAAAGTTATGGCCCGCTACCTCGATGGAAATGACACGGACCAGAACAGCATCGATTGGCGCGCTTGGTGCGCAACTCCCGGCGTGAGCAATGCTACAGTGGATGCTGATAGCGATGGTACCGCTGATTGTTTGGATGGTTGCCCTTTGGACGCCAACAAGATCGCACCTGGGGTTTGTGGTTGTGGTGTGGCTGATGTGGCGACAACATGGTATACGGATATCGATCTGGATGGCTTCGGAGACCCTGCTACGGGTGTCCCCGGATTCACCTGCCTCCCTCCACTTGGGTCCGTGCAAGACAACACGGATGATTGCCCCACCTTGTTCGGAAAGAATGGCGACACTTGCAACGACAATAACCCCTTTACTGCGGGCGATGCCATTTTAGCGTGTGCGTGTGTTGGCACTCCTGTGCCTTGCGACAACTGGGTGCTTACCGTGAATGCTGATGGCGCTGGCAGCGAGATCAGCTGGCAGATGATCGATGCTACCTCACCGTTCGTTCTGGCCTCGGGTGGTCCTTACCTCAACAACAGCACCAACACGCCTACGATCTGTGTACCTCAAGGTGCTTGCTTCAACCTCACCTTCACCGATGGCGGCAACAACGGTATCGCCAGTGGTGGCTGGAAGTTGGTGGACAACTTCGGTCGTCGCATCCTGGACAACACCGGTAATGGCGGTTGCTTCACTACGACAAGCACCAACTCGGAAGCCTTCTGCAATCAGCCTTCGAGCACCCAAACGGTGATCGCCACCGATTGCGATCGCGTGAACTGGTTGGCCAGCAATGTGATCACGGCGAGCCCGAACGCTGCTGTGAGCGCACAATACGGTATCGGCAACCAGACCGACGACGGTTACTGGTTCTGGTTCACCAACCCTTGCGGCGGATACACCCGCAAGATCTTCCGCAACCATGCGACCAGCGGTGGAAACGGCCCAGCGAACGCGGTACGTGCCGCCAAGCTCAAGCTGAACACCATGGTTACCAACCCGCTACCATCTGGCACGCTGCTGAACGTTCGCGTTCGCACACAAGTGAACGGTGTGGTGGGCAATTGGGGTCCTGCTTGCTTGTTCAAGATCGATCCAACGGCATGCACGCTTACCCAGTTGAACAACATCATCGGCGACCCGAACCTGAGTTGCGGTGTTACCGGTAAAGTGGTTGGTGCGAGTGGTAATGCAGGGAAGATCTTCGCCAAAGTGGTTACCAGCGGAGGCAACCCGGCTACCAACTACCGCTTCGAGTTCGTTGAAGTCGGAGAAGGATACCTGCGGAATGCGACAAGCACCAACGCTGCGTTGCTCCTGGCACAATGGCAATCCAATCCGCTGTTGTGCGGTACGTACACCTACACGGTGCGCGTGCAGGCCAGCTTCGATGGTGGAGCTACCTACTGCCCATATGGTGTGGCATGCACCGTGGAGATCACCAACAACTCGATCTACTGCACAGTACCCTTCGCCGGTGGCGGTGGAGACCGCAGCGCTATTGAGAACATGGTGGGCTTCAGCATGTACCCGAACCCCAACCGTGGCGATCAGTTGTTCCTGAACATGTATGACTTCAGTACTGAAGTGAATACAGTGACCATGGACATGTTCGACATCTTCGGCAAGCGTGTGATGACCCGCACGTTCGCTGTTGCCGATGGCGAGATGAACCAAGTGGTGGACCTGGGTAGCGAGTTCGCTGCTGGCCTCTACATGGTGAACATCACCGCCGGTGAGACCGTGAAGACCGAGCGACTGGTGATCCAGCGCTGAGGTTCTCCCCGGTAGACCTACAAGAGAAGCCCCCTTCGCCAAACGGCGAAGGGGGTTTCCTCTTTTAGGCCCGATGGATGCCCCAGATCCAGCGACCAAACCCTTGGTAGTTGACGACGGCCAAGTTCTCAGGATACATTCGCCTTCCCTGAAAACCGGGAACATGGCTACCGTTCGAAAGATCCTGATCCTGATCTGTGCTGCATGCGCGATCAGCACCGGTATTGCCCAAGTAAGCACGCTCTATTCATTCGGGCAAGCAGCTGGAACCTACGCCCCGATCACAGGAGGATCAGTTCTGGCGCAAACCACGTTCGACGATGGGGTGATCGATGTGACCATCCCCACCTTCTTCTTCAACGGCAACTACTACACCACGGCCCACGTTTCCACCAACGGTTTTATTACCCTGGGGAGCGCGGCAGCAGTGACGAACTACACCCCGGTGAGCAACGTGGCCACATATGCGGGGGCCATCAGTCCGTTCGGCACCAACCTCGTGAACAGCACGGTGGGATCACCGGAGATCCGTTACGAGCAAATAGGCGCTGAAGCCATATTCCAGTGGCAGGATGTGAAGCGTTTCGCTGCAGGTACCGAGCGCTTCAGTTTCCAAGCTCGCTTGAATACCGCAACGGGTGTTGTGCGCTTCGTTTATTCCGCCGTAACGGACCTTACCAGTTCGATCACGAACCAACCGGAAAGCGGCTTGCGTGGTTCCACCAACGCGTTCGCCCAGGTGAAGAACCGCAGGGTAACAACCGGTACCGACACCTGGCTAACAAGTTTGGCAGGCACGGTGAGCGCGAGCAAAATGCGCTTCACAACCACTTCACCTGCGAAGTTCCCCATCGGTGGCGAAACGTACACGTTCACTCCCACCTGCCTCTCGCCCATGGCCACCACATCGCTCACCAGCGATTGTGCTACGAACAGTTTCTCGGTGGTGGTGAATGTTACCGCCTTGGGTTCGGCAACAGCGGTGGATATCAATGCCAGCACCTTGGGCCTCCTGCACAATGATGTGAGCCTGGGCACCTATTCCTGCGGCCCCTTCCCCATTGGCACACCGGTCACGATCACCTTGGCGCACAGCGCGAACGCGGGGTGCACCAACACACTGGGCATCTTCAACCCGGCTACCACATGCGTTACCGTTGAGAACGGATCCTGCCTGGTGGACCCCTTCCCCATCATACCGGACAATGGGTGCAGTGCTGGCGCCGATCTGCAGGCCACGATCCCGATCAGTGGGTTCAACACCACGCTTGGCAGCAGCCCGGGCCAAACCATTCTCCAAAGCCTAGAGTTCATCGTCGCGCACACATACAGAGGCGATCTGCAATTGCGGCTCACTTCACCAAGCGGACAAACCCGCGATCTGCTGATCCAGCAACCCAGCCCGCAATCGGAAGGATCCAACTTCGGCAATCCGAACGCGTGCCCTGGAATTGTGGTGCAGTTGCGCGATGATGCACCTGTTCCGCTCAGCACCATGGATCCGGCCATCGGGAACGTTTCGGGAGCCTTTCAACCACAGCAATCCTTGAGCGGGTTCACCGGCAACGCCAACGGGAACTGGGTGCTGCGCATCTGCGATAATTCACCGGATGACGAAGGCAACTTGCGCTACATCCGGCTGCGTTTGCGCAACGTGGATTGTTTGGGCGTGATCGGTGGCACTACGGGGCCAGGATCTGCATGCAACGACGGCAACCCCAATACAACGGGAGATGTGTACGGAACGAATTGCGTTTGCGCAGGTACCGGCGCCTCCGGCGTGAACGTGGATGCGCGCGTGCTGCTGGAAGGTCCGTTCGATGCCAACACCGGGCTGATGCACGATTCGTTGCGATCGAAGAACCTGGTTCCGCTCTCTGAACCGTTCACTGCCGCAGGCTTCCCGTTGGTGAGCGCCGGGGGCGAAAGCACGAATGCGGGAGTCCTCTCCACCACCGGCCCCACGGCGATCGTGGACTGGGTGTTGCTGGAGCTCAGGAACAGTGCGAATTCTTCAACCATCATGCGCTCGGTTTGTGCGTTGGTTCGGCGTAACGGGCAGATCGTTTCGACCACTGGCACATCGCCGGTACTCTTCCCGGGTATGGCACCCGGTAACTACTTCTTGGCTGTTCGGCACCGGAACCACTTGGGGGCGATGACCGCATCGGCTATCGGCCTGAGCGCTTCAACGACCATCGTGAATTTCACCACCGCGGCCACCTTCGGTTCCCAAGCCACTAAAACCATAGGCGCCGTGAATGCTCTCTGGACCGGTAACGTGTTAAGTGATGGAAGTCTGTCCTATATCGGCGTCAACAACGATCGCGATCCCATTCTGTTGCGCGTAGGCGGCACCACACCGAACAACACGGCGACAGGTTATTTCCCGGAGGACGTGAACATGGACGGGAGCGTCAAATACATCGGCATTGGGAACGATCGGGACCCCCTTTTGATCAATGTTGGCAGCACCACGCCGAACAGCGTGCGGGTAGAGCAATTGCCGTGATCGCGAAAGCTGGCGAACAAAAACCGGCCGCGATCTGTCCTACTGGTGATCCACGAAAGGCACCTTGACGTAAGTTCAAGGCAGCTGATCATTGCCACAGCGGAACATACCGATCATTACCACCCAAAGCTACCTTTAGCGTGTCGAAAACAATTTTCCACAGCGGGATGCGATCATCTCTTTCAGCCTTTTCCCCGTCGATCCTAGTGGCTTTCGGAACGATGACCTGTGCGGCTCCAGCGGTACAAGGCCAGTACAGCGTTTCGGAGATCGCGAGCGTGCAAACCTCGGCGGTCGTTCAAAATTCCCCTGCACGCATCACCATCAGCTGGCCCTCTTTTCCCACTGCCACGGGCTACACGGTGTTCAGGAAATTACGCAGCGCCTCCACGTGGGGTAGCTCCATCGCCACGCCCAGCGGTGCCTCAACCAGCTACCAGGACAACACACCGGCATTGAACACGGTGTACGAGTACAAGGTGGTACGCGCCAGTTCGCTCGGCACCGGGTACGGTTACATCTGTTCGGGCATCGACGTGCAGCCAACGGACTACAATGGAAAGCTGGTACTGCTCGTGGACAACACCCTTTCCGCCGGACTTGCAGCGGAAATTGCACAACTGGAAGCGGACCTGAAGGCGGATGGCTGGATAACGATCAAGCACGAGGTTAGCCCCGCGGCCACGGTGAGCAGCGTTCGAAATCTGGTGATCACCGCTTACAATGCGGACCAGACCAATGTGAAGGCTGTCTATATCCTGGGCCATGTACCTGTGCCGTACAGTGGCGATCATGCGCCCGATGGTCATACCGATCAGCATAAAGGCGCCTGGCCTTGCGACGGTTATTACGGCGAACTCACCAGCACGTGGACGGACAATACGGTGAACGACGACACCGGATGGCCGGACAACAAGAATTTTCCGAGCGATGGCAAATTCGATCAAAGCAATTTCCCGAGCAATGTTGAATTGCAGGTAGGTCGTGTGGATCTGGGGGACATGACTGGCTTCACAAACACAACCACGCAACGAACAAGTGGTTACCTGGCCAGAGCGCACAACTTCAAGATCAAAGGTTTCACGCCCCAAGTGCGGGGCATCGTGTACGACGATCTCCAGGATGTAATTACACCGCTAGCTTACAGTGGTTGGGCAAGCATTGCTCCGCTGGTAGGCTTGCCGAACATGACCGAAGCCACCCCGAACCAGAATGTTTGGTTGAAGGACCTGGTGAACAACCAGAGTTACCTCTGGACCTATGGCAGCGGCGGTGGACTGATCGGCAATGACAACGGTGTGCTGATGTTCAACTACCTGAACAAGAACCTGACAACGGCGGATTGTGTCGCAGGCACCGCATGGGGCGGTGTGTTCAATATGTGCATGGGCAGTTACGTGGGCGATTGGAACAGCCGCAGCAATGTGATGCGCGCGATGCTCTGCACGGGTAGCGCGCTTAGCAACGTGTTCAGTGGGCATCCGAACTATTGGTTCCATACCATGGGCATGGGCGAGAATATCGGATCGGCGATCCGCCTGACCATGAACAATGGAACGATCTACACCCCACAAAGTGGCAGTGACCTGAACCCTGCATCGCGATGCGCCATCGGCTTGATGGGTGACCCCACTTTGAAGCTTTTCCATGTGGCGCCACCGAGCGGTTTGGTTGTTTCGAACAACGGCGGTTTTTCGAGCTTCTCGTGGAACATTGCCGAAGGAACGCCGGCCGGTTACTACGTGTACAAGTTCAATGCGAGCGGAGTGCCTGTCCGCTTGAACGCGAGTTCGGTTGCTGGCAACATCTACAACAGCACCGATGCCTTCGTGGCAGGCACACAGTACATGGTGCGTGCGGTGAAATTGGAAACCACGGCCAGCGGCAGCTATTGGAACCTTTCGCTCGGGGCGCTTGCCACTTCCTCGGCCAACGTGCAATTAGCTGCGGACATGCTGTTGGAAGGCCCGTTCAACAGTGGCACCGGCCTGATGACCGACGACCTGCGCACACTAGGATTGATCCCACTAACAGAGCCCTACACCGGCTTGGGATATTCGCAAGTGACTGGTGGCGGTGGGGAAACCACCACCAGCACCGTTCTGAACGTGAGCGGCAGCAATGCCATTGTTGATTGGGTGCGCGTGGAATTGCGATCGGCCGTAACACCTTCAACCATACAGGCCACACGGCAAGGTTTGCTCCAGCGCGACGGCGATATCGTGGCCACGGATGGCACTTCTGCGCTCACCTTCAACATTGGCGCGGGCAACTACTACGTCGCAGTGCGGCACCGCAACCACTTGGGTACCATGACGGCGGGTACGATCGTCTTGAGCGGTAATGCAGCCGCGGTGGAGTTCGACATCCCAACGACCCCTCTCTACGGCGCGAACCCAGTGAAGACCGTTGGGGCCGTGCAAGTGCTGCGAATGGGCAACGCGCAAGTGGATGGCACCTTGAAGTATATAGGAAGCAGCAATGACCGGGACCCTATTCTGGTGCGCGTGGGTGGAACCACTCCCAACAATACCTCGGCGGGATATTTTCTGGAAGATGCGAATATGAACGGTGTGGTCCAGTACATCGGTGCGGGCAACGACCGCGACCCTATTCTGGTGAATGTGGGCAGTACAGTTCCGAACAGCACAGTGACCGAGCAGCTGCCTTGAGCCTTCCCCGCTATGTGAATTGCGGCTTGAGAAGGGTGTTATTCGGTTTTCTTGATGAATAGTTGTCCACGATCGGAACAGAGATTTTCGGGTCCGACAATTCCGGAATTTCTCCGCAGAACAAGGCTCTCCGGAGCATGACCAGGGCTTTTGGATCGACGACTATGACTTGGTCGGATGATGCCCCCTTCTATTGCGCGTGACTTGTCAACAGTTCTATGTCG
>JANNYL010000371.1:0-3945 GCA_031410075.1 Flavobacteriales bacterium | reverse complement strand
TCGTTGCGAACGTGGGCGTACTGGCGGTATTCAAGTACTGGGACTTCCTCAATGGCAACCTCACCTCGCTCTTCGGTTCTATTGGCATTGAATACCATCTGCCCAAGCTCAAGGAATGGACCTTCTTAGGCTTTTTACCTGCAGGCATGGTGCTTCCCATTGGCCTGTCCTTCCACACCTTCCAATCGCTGAGCTACACCATCGAGGTGTACCGAAAGCACCAGAAAGCCGAGCATCGCTTCGGCGTGTTCGCGCTGTACGTGATGTTCTATCCGCAGCTCGTGGCGGGACCTATCGAACGGCCGGCGAATTTGCTGAACCAACTCAACGCACAAGAAGGCGCAGGCATTCGATCCCATTTCAAGTACGACCGTGTGGTGTGGGGGCTGAAGCAGATGCTCTGGGGCTTCTTCAAAAAGCTGGTTATCGCCGACCGCTGCGCCCAGATCGTCAACATCGCTTATGCCGACCCGCACAACTATAACGGATGGGCTTTGCTCCTGGCGACATATTTGTTCGCGTTCCAGATCTATTGCGATTTCAGCGGATACACCGACATCGCATTGGGTGCAGCGCGGATCATGGGGTTCGACCTTATGGTGAATTTCCGAACGCCATACCGGAGTAAGAGTATCAGCGAGTTTTGGAGCCGTTGGCACATCAGCCTTAGTTCATGGTTCCGTGACTACCTCTATATACCGCTGGGAGGCAACCGGGTCGCGAAAGGCCGATTGTACTTCAATATCTTATTTGTCTTTCTTGTAAGTGGCTTGTGGCATGGCGCGAATTGGACCTATGTCATATGGGGAGCTTTGCATGGGCTTTACCTCGTTGCAGCGATCCTGTGCGCACCGCTATGGAAGAATGCGGCTATTGGCACCGGCTCTGTGCGTCGAGCCAAATGGATGAGTGCACTGCATGTGTTCGTCACATTCCATTTGGTATCACTCGCATGGGTTTTCTTCCGAGCGACCAATGTTCAGGATGGACTTCATGTAGTTGCCAAGTGGGTCGGTATCGTCGGAGGAGGACAACCTCCATCGGCGCTCGCTTTGGCCGCAGTGCCGGGTGTTTTCTGGCTGACGGGCCTTATTGTTTGCCTGTTCACATTGATCGACCCGTTCATGGACGCCGTTGTTAAAGGGGAGCGGCACATTCGCTCAAAATGGACCGATCTTACGTTGTTCGCTCTGCTCTTTCTAGCATGTTTTGTCCTTGGACGTTTTGGAGAAAGTACGTTCATCTACTTCCAGTTCTAAGAGCCTGTTTATGATCTCTTGAATGATGGGCTACGAGACTATTTTTTGTCGAGACGAAGTCGGAAAAGAGGCCGTAGAGCGCATTTGAAGAGAGCGTAAATAGGCTCTAAGATTTCCCTCATGATCGCCTGCTTCGCCGAAGCGGTCTAATTTCGCCGGGCTTTCAAAACAGCCTTGGCTAAGCTTCACCGATCAATATGGGCCTGAAGAAGATCCTCATCGTGGTCGGCACCCGGCCCAATTTCATAAAGGTTACGCGCTTCAAGAAGGTTGCTGCGGAGCGTGGAACGATCGACGTGAGGATCGTACACACGGGCCAGCACTTCAGCGCCAACATGGCCGATGTGTTTTTCGAGCAATTCGGCTTGGTGCCTGACATCTTTTTGAATATCGGTGCTGGTAGCCCGAATTCGCAAATGGCGGCGATCATGCGCGATCTTGAACCGGTGTTCGTTGCCGAAAGCCCCGATCTGGTTCTTGTGGTGGGTGATGTGAACAGCACGCTCGCGGCTGCCATCACAGCCAACAAAATGGGCCTGCGCATCGGGCACTTGGAAAGCGGCTTGCGCAGTTTCGATCGTACCATGCCCGAGGAGCACAATCGTGTGCTTACCGATCAGATCACCGATCATTTCTTCATCACCGAGCAAAGTGGGTTGGATAACCTGATCCATGAAGGCAAGCCGAAAGAGGCACTGCATTTCGTGGGAAACACCATGATCGATACGCTTGTGGCTTTCGAGACACAGGTGCAGGCTTCTTCCGTTTTGAAGGACTACAACCTTGGTGAAGGTGGTCATGTGCTGATGACCATCCATCGGCCGGCTACTGTGGATGTGCCGGAGCGGTTAAGCGAGTTGTTGGATCTGATCGCCGAAGTATGCGTTACCCGTAAGGTTGTGTTCCCGATCCATCCGCGCACGGTGAAGAATATCGAAGCGTTCGGGTTGAAAGCCAAAGCCAATGCGATCAGGGGGTTGGTGCTCACTGAACCGCTCGATTATTTCGCGTTCCAGAAGTTGATCGCGACCTGTGGTTTTATCCTTACTGATAGTGGTGGTATTCAGGAAGAGAGCACCTTTCGCCGTGTGCCTTGCTTGACTTTACGGCCTAATACCGAGCGGCCCAGCACGATCTCCATCGGCAGCAACGAACTAGTTCCGCTGGACTTGGTCGAGGTTCGTGCCGCGATCGCGCGTATCGAGAATGGATCATTCAAGAAAGGTGCTGTTCCACCCTTGTGGGATGGGCACGCCACGGAGCGGATCGTGGATGTTTTGGAGCGCGCGCTGTGATCATCTATCTCACCTACAACGACCAGCCTAGCGGTGTTTATTGGAGCCAGGTCACGGATGTGGTCGAGCACCTCAATACACTTGGCCGGGACTCGGTGAAACTCGTTGCGCTGGTTAGCGCTCGTGACTTCTTGCGGACACGCCGGGCGATCAAGGCGCACTCTCCTTCGGCCCTGGTGTTGCCGATGGTGCCCACCATGAAACGCTGGAAATGGAACACCACGATCCTGGGGGGGGTCTGTCGTTTATTGAAACCTGGTGGGATCATTTGCCGTGGACCATTTGCCACCTGGATGGCACTGCGGATGCGCGATAGGGGCCTTACGAAGCGAGTCTGCTTCGATGGTCGCGGTGCTTATGCCGCTGAGTGGGAAGAGTACAGGATCATCGATGATGATGCGCTGATCGCCCAGATCCGCCCGCTGGAGCAGGAAGCGGTCAATAAGAGTGATTTCCGCATAGCCGTGAGCAATGCCCTGGTCGCACACTGGGGTGAACGCTATTCGTACAAAAGCGCAGAGCATGTCGTGATCCCTTGTACGCTCGGCCGCGATCTGGATCGCAACCGACGCAGTGAATTGCCTTTTCCGCGAGCCGAAAATGATGTGATAAGATTGGTATACAGTGGAAGCACCGCAGGGTGGCAGTCGTTCGATCTATTGGAGAAATTATTGGTGCCGCTTTTCGATAGTCGAGCTGATGTTCATGTGCTTTTCCTCAGTAAACGCGATCCGCACAACGAATTTCTGGAACGGAAGTATCCGGGCAGGGTTGAGATAAAGTGGCTGGACCATGCACGGGTGCAATTAGCGCTCAGTGAATGCGACTACGGCATCATGGTGCGCGAACGAACGATCACGAATCAAGTAGCCAGTCCTACCAAGTTCGCCGAATATTTGAGCAGTGGCTTGTGCATTATTACCAATGATGGCTTGGGCGATCTCTCAGCGCTCGTCCAGGAGCATGACCTCGGACTGCTGCTGAACGATGCTCTATCGGTTGTTGCCATCCATAAGACGACCACTGATGACCGTACCCGGCTTCGTGCCTTTGCCCTGACCCACTTCACCAAACAGATACATAACACCAGCTATTCGTTGCTGCTCTCCGCGATCAGCACCTGATCACCGTTCTCCCGCGGCCGCCCGGTACAATAGGTTCGCGCGGCCCCATGAGCCAGTCATAAGGGTCTGCGGCCCCCAATGTGCTTTCGGCATTAGTCGAGGTTCTTTAGGACAAATTCGGCATAGTCCGCCCGCGTGAAGAGATCAACCCAATGGACCACGGCAAAACTGACTATATGCGCATAGCGTTCTACGACTTCTGTAAGCTTTCCCATTCTTCGGCCATGTGATAGTGGAGGTCAACGGGATTTTTCCCGGCCCATCAGG
>JANNYL010000370.1:0-7299 GCA_031410075.1 Flavobacteriales bacterium | reverse complement strand
TCAGCATGCCCATCCACCCCCCACATCAACCGTCCGTGTAGTATGGTCGCGACTGCCTTTCTGCACAGGTCTATTTTCGACCCGCTCACCATTAACTCGAGTTCGTGAGCTATCAACCAAGTACACTCCTTCCCATGCGCCAGTTCTTCAAATTCATGTTCGCCTCGATGATCGGCTTCATCATAGGCTCGGTCATTATCGGTATCATTTTCGCGATCTTTCTGACCATTGCACTGGGTGGGGCCATCGCCTCGGCAGGAAGTTCCTTCAATTTCAAAAGCAAGCCTACCAATGTGAAGGACAATACGGTCCTTCATGTGGAATTCGACCAGTCCATTATTGATCGCGGGAACGAAGACGGCTTGGTACTCGATTTCGGTCCGTTCCAAGATGCACAGCAATTGGGCTTGAACGACATCCTTGCCGACTTCGAAAAGGCGAAGAGCGACGACCGTATCAAGGGTGTGTTCCTGGACCTGAGCTACGTGGATGCGCGAATGGCGACCATGAAGGAGATCCGGGACAAGATCATCGAGTTCAAGAAAGAGAGCGGAAAGCCGGTGATCGCCTATGGGGAGGTATTCACACAAGGGACGTATTACTTGGCCAGCGCTGCTGATGAAGTGTATCTGGTTCCCGAAGGCGACCTCGACTTCCGTGGACTGCGGAGCGAGATGATGTTCTTGAAAGGCATGTTCGACAAATTGGGCATCGAGATCCAATTCATCCGTGGCAGCAACAATCAGTTCAAGAGCTACGGTGAGACGTTCATCTACGATCACATGAGCGATGCAAGCAAGAAGCAGACGACCGAGTTGCTCGCAGGTCTATGGGACCAATACCTCACCGCGATCGGCGATTCGCGCAAGCTCGATAAGGCCAAGTTGAACAACGTTGCGGATAGCCTGTTGATCCGCCACGCGCCGGACGCCGTTAGCCTAGGCTTCGTGGATGGGTTGAAATACCGCGACGAAGTGTTGGCGATCCTGAAAGAAAAAATGGGCCTGCCTGTCGATGAGGACCTGCGCACTACGAGCTTGGCCAGTTACACCCGGGTTTCTGTGCCAAAGAAGAGCGAAGGTGAAAGTGCTGCCAAGAAAGCCAAAGTGGCTGTGGTTTACGCCCAAGGCGATATCATGAGCGGTGAAAGCACCGATGGAAGCATCGGTAGTACCACACTGGCAGAAGCCATTCGGGATGCGCGTGAAGACAGTACCGTTAAGGCGATCGTGTTGCGGGTCAACAGCCCTGGTGGTAGTGGCTTGGCAAGCGATGTGATCTGGCGCGAGGTGGCGCTGGCGAAGAAGAGCAAGCCCGTAGTGGTGAGCATGGGCGATCTCGCAGCGAGCGGCGGTTACTACATCAGTTGCGCGGCCGACAAGATCTACGCGCAGCCCAACACGATCACAGGCAGCATTGTAGTGTTCGGCATCATCCCCAACATGCAGGGCTTCTTCAACGACAAGCTCGGCATCACGTTCGATGGCGTGCAAACGAACAAGTTCGCGGGTATGATGACCACTTCACGTGCGCTTACCGAAGAAGAGAAGACGATCATCCAAGGGTACGTGGACAAATTCTATGACACCTTCAAAAGCCGTGTGGCCGAAGGGCGCCACATGACAGAAGCGCAAGTGGACAGCATTGGCCAAGGCCGTGTATGGACCGGCACGGCGGCGAAAGGTCTTGGCTTGGTTGACGAGATCGGTGGCCTTGAAGCCGCGATCGAAGGTGCTGCCCAATTGGCCAAGTTGGAAGAAGGCGAATACCGCACACGCGATTACCCCGAGCAAGAAGACATGCTGGAGCACCTGATGAAAAGCCTCAGTGGCGAAGCGAAAGCATGGGTACGCAACGAAGCCTTCGGCGAAGATCTCGAGTTGATGCACCAGTTCGAAGCGGTGCGCAAGGCGCGCGGTTTGATGGGCGTGCAGGCGAGGATGCCTTTTGATCTTAGCATCCATTAGCGAATTCACACAGATCGATGATGGCCGGGGTTAAAATGAAACACCCATCCTGAAGCTAAGGAGTTCGGCTGTTGCCGTGCTCGTGAACGTGCTGAAACCGAAGCCATTGTAAATCGTGTACTCCGCTCGAAGATCTTGCCTACGATAGCCGATGCCAATACTTATCGCGGCCTTTGGTGAAACTGTGAAGCGCACACCTATCGATGGGTTCAAAATGAGACCTCCCCCAAGTTCCTTGTCGAATGCCACTGAGTAGCCGATCGCGGCATCAAAGAAGCCCGTTGTGGCTGTTTGTGTGAAATATGCCCGTAGGTCAGCGGTGATCGGCATCAGGGTGACATACTTGTACTTATCGACGCCTATTCCTACGCCTAAACTCACTGAAGGACTTATCAACGCACCGTTGATGGTTTGAATTCCGTAACTCAGTTCTTCATTGAAGTCTCCCAGACCCGGAGCAACTACAATTTCCGTGATGTTCAAATACCCTCGTTCTTTGAACGCGCCTTCGGAAGAACCGCTCCCCCTTGCGACCTTCGGCACGACTTCTTTGGTGATCTTCTCGACCTCTTCCATCTTATACACGAACACATTCCGATCCTTTGTTTGGATCTTAATGGACACGTTGGGCACTTGTTCGATGATCATACCATGCACCACGCCACCGTTCTTCAAATAGACCACATCCTCGTACTCGGTTTGCGCAAAAGCTTCACCAGCGGAACAGATGAACAGGATGATAGAGGTGATGGCAAGAAGAATGCTATTTCGCATGGTCCATAAGTTGTTCGCTCGAAGATGCGAACTTAATCAGCAGAAATGAACGGTGTCGAGGGCGGTCAGGGCAAACGGATGTAAGGTGTGAGGATGGGTTGGAGATAGCATTATCCCACCCGGCCTGTAGTCTCCCGGACTTGACGCCGAACTTGATATTGTTGTATCGGCGATCACTTCCTATCTAGCTGGGAAAAGTGCCGTACTCGCAACACCATCCGCGATCGTTCCGGAAGAGCGCACCTACTTGGTGAACCCATTTCATCCGGTGCGAAGAAGATCCGCATTGCAGAGGTCCAGTCGTTCCGGTTGGATGATAGACTGTTGAAGGGTTGAGAGTATGAGCTTGGAAATCACAAAGGGCCCCCGATCACTCGGAGGCCCTTTGCTTTACCCTAACGAACCGGAGTTCGTTTACCAAAACCCGTGTGTTACAACGGGGGGCTGCCAAGAAGGGTTACAAAGACTTTTGCGGCCTGTGGCCAAGGGTCGCTGTATGCCTCACTCCACCTCCACGTGATATCCTGTGTGGTTCCTTACATTGAATACACGCCCATCCTTCCAAAGCAAGTATTGCCCCTTGATACCGAGCAGGGTCCCCGATATCTCCGGTAATTTCTCGAACGAAACGCTGGTGATCTTCGGAAGTGTTTCGCGCATGGGGTAGCTCAGTGTTTGCGGCTCTTCAGCCGTAAGCATGTACTCTTTCAATTCTGGAGCCACGGCCAGTACTGCTGCATTACGCGCTACGATCAAGGCTTCCGGATCAGGGGCCACTTGTTGCAGCATCTTCCGCCAATCGGTCTTGTCGGCGAGTGTTTTTTTCAGGTCCACTTCAATGGCGCCTGCGAGTTGTCGGTAGGGTGTTCGCGCGATCAACACAGCCAATACGGCGCCCTGGTCGATCCAGCGTACAGGGATCTGTGTGGCGCGTGTAACACCCACTTTGATCCCTCCTGTTTGGGATAGGTACACGAAATGCTCAGTAACGTGGTGTTCCTTTTCCCAAGCTGGATCGCGGCCTTCACCCAAATGTGCGCGGCATAGTTCGGGTCGTACGATGCATTCACTTGCTTCCGGTGCGTTCATAAGGCAGGGATAGCATAGTCCTTGTCCATAGAATTTCTTCACGCGCTTTCCACAACTCATACAGGTACGCGCACCTGTGAACCGGATCGTAAAAGGTTTGCCTATACGCTCCTTCATCGGCACCGTGGAATGTCCCAAATGCAATGCGTATTGTACTTCGCCAGCATCAACACCGGCTAGCATTTTCTTGAGTGGTTCTCCCTCCATCTGACAAAGAACGGGATCATTGAAGCGATGATAGGCGGCGCCATTGTCTTCGCCATTCCTGCCAAACGGCCTTTCATCCCCATCTTAGCCGAACGAACCAACTATCCGTTATCAGCAGGTCTGCACCGGTCCATGCCCGTCAACGCCCTTTTCTCCTTCCTGATAAAGAAGCGGTTGCTGCAGATCGAGCTCTTCCGCAACAATCCGCATGAAGCGCAGTTGGAGGTGTTCCATAAGTTGATCAATGATGCTCGCTACACCGAGTGGGGCAAGGAGCATGGCTATGCGGATATCACTACACCGGATCAATTCCGCCAACGCGTTCCGTTACAGGACTACACGCACCTGAAACATTATGTTGATCGCTTGCGTGCGGGCGAGCAGAACTTGTTGTGGCCAACCGACATCAAGTGGTTCGCCAAGAGTAGTGGAACAACGAACGCCACGAGCAAATTCATTCCCGTAAGTCGAGAGGCGTTGGAAGATTGCCACTACAAAGGCGGCAAAGACCTGATCGCGCTGCACTACGCCCATCGGCCGGATAGTAGACTGTACCAAGGCATGAACATGGTTGTGGGTGGCAGCAGTACGATAGAACAATTACGCTCGGATGCGTACAGCGGGGATCTCAGTGCGATCATCATCCGCAATTTGCCAATCTGGGTGGAAGTGCGCCGTACGCCGGTGATCGAAACGGCGATGATGGAGAACTGGGAGGAAAAGATCGAACGCATGGCGCGCGAGACCATGCGCGAAGATGTTCGGAGTATTGCCGGTGTGCCTTCCTGGACCTTGATCATTCTTCGTCGGATCCTGGAACTCGCGGGCAAAGATCACATGCACGAAGTCTGGCCGAACCTCGAGCTTTTCATGCATGGTGGTGTTAGTTTCCGACCGTATCGCGAGCAGTTCGCACAATTGTTCCCGGCTTCGGGAATGAATTATTTGGAGAGCTACAACGCGAGCGAAGGATTCTTTGGCATCACCGATGAACGTGGATCGAACGATCTGTTGCTGATGCTCGATTACGGCATCTTCTTCGAATTCGTTCCGGTGGAAGAGCTCGACAGCGAACAACCAATGACCAAGTGGTTGCACGAGGTGGAGGAGGGAAAACAGTACGCCATTGTGATCAGCACGAATGCCGGCTTATGGCGATACATGCCAGGCGATACGGTGCGCTTCAGCAGCGTGAAACCTTACCGGATACAAGTGAGCGGACGAACGCGCAGTTTCATCAATGCGTTCGGTGAGGAACTGATCGTGGAGAACGCGGATCGCGGGATCGAGGCGGCATGCGCGGCAACAGGAGCGGTAGTAAGCGAGTACACGGCGGGCCCCGTTTACATGGAGGCAGGAACTAAAGGCGGTCACGAATGGGTGATCGAATTCGAACGCCCTCCTTCGGACCAGATCGCTTTCAACGAGGTTCTCGACCGTGAAATGAGGGAACTGAACAGCGACTATGACGCGAAGCGCCGTGGGAATATGGCACTTCAGCCACCCAGGGTTCATGCAGTATCACAAGGCACCTTCTTCCAATGGATGAAAGAGCGTGGTAAGCTGGGCGGTCAGAACAAAGTGCCACGCTTGTGCAACGATCGCCAGTGGTTGGACCAGTTGTTGCAAACGGTGAGCGCATGAGATCGATCCTCTGGACCATTTGTGTGAGCAGCGCCTTCGGCGTTCTGGCGCAGCCGCCAGTGACATCTGTGGTGATCAAAGGCTCCTTCGATCGATTCACCACGGATGAACTGGGCAACGTCTATGCCTTGAATGGTGATGAGCTCCACTTGTTCGATCCACAGGGAAAAAAACTTGCCCGCAACAGCGTGAAGACATTCGGCACGATCACAAGTATTGATGCGTTCTCATCGTTGAAGCCGATGATCTTTTCCGGAACGCAAGGGATGCTCGCCGTGTTGGACAATACGCTTGCTGCACAGGGTGATCCAGTGGATCTTTCGCGCAATGGATTTCCGCAGGTGACGCTTGCATGCATGAGTGTGCAGAACAGTTTTTGGTTCTTCGATGAACGGCTATTGGGGTTGACCAGGGTTGATGCACAGCTGCGGCCATTGGCTGGTACGGGCCGGTTGGATCAACTTCTTGGTGTTACGCCCAAACCGGTATTCATGCAAGAGTTCAACAGCTGGTTGTATGTGTGCGATCGAGAGCAAGGCGTGTTCGTCTTCGACATTTTCGGTGGCTACGCGAAGACCATCCCGATAATCGGCGCAACGAGTTTGGAAGTTCGCGATGGACATATCCTATACCTGAAAGATGGGATCTTCCACGCTTACGACCTGAGGACGTTCGATATCGAACTGCCTATCACGTGGTTGACAGCTTCGAAAGGGAAAGGACTGCGCGATGTGCGTATCGAGCATGGATCACTGTATGCGCTTTACCCGGATCGCATCGTCATTGCACCTGTAGCTCCTTGACATCAGGTCAGGTAGAGTGTCGAAGGTTCCATGTGGTTCTGGTTGCCTGATCCGCCATTGACATATCTCACGTCACCACGAATTATCCACGATCCCAATTTGCGTGTGCAAGTGCCAATACATTCGCGATCCTTCATTGGAACTCGATCATCATGCACATCGCGATAGCAGGTAACATTGGCGCAGGGAAAACCACGCTCACACAACTTCTGGCCAAGCACTACAAGTGGGACCGCTTGGAAGAAGCGGTTGACAACAATCCTTACCTGTTCGATTTCTACAAGGACATGTCGCGTTGGAGCTTCAACCTCCAGGTTTTCTTTTTGAACAGTCGTTTCGAGCAGTTGCTGGAGATCCGCCGGAGTGGTAGGAATGTGATACAGGATCGAACGATCTATGAGGATGCCTACATCTTCGCACCCAACCTGCATGCGATGGGGCTGATGACCACGCGTGATTTCGAGAACTACTTCCGCTTGTTCCAGAATATGGACAGCTCCATTGTAGCGCCTGACCTGATGATCTACTTGCGCGCAAGCACGGAGAACCTGGTAAGCCAGATCGCCGAACGCGGCCGCGACTACGAGACGAGCATCAGTATCGATTACCTCAAGCGCCTCAATGAGCGTTACGAAGCATGGATCAGCACGTACGACAAGGGCAAATTGCTGATCGTGGATGTCGATGACAACCGGTTCCACAAAAGTGCTGAAGACCTTGGCACCATCATCAATGCGATCGATGGCGAAGTGCACGGTCTGTTCCCGACGGAGAGCAATGGCAAGGCGGGCAAGCCGGCGTTGGTCAGGAAGAAG
>JANNYL010000369.1:0-26267 GCA_031410075.1 Flavobacteriales bacterium | reverse complement strand
GTGATGGCCGCGATCAAGGCCGGCAATGGCAAAGCCGTGCTTACGACCGTGAACAGGGCCAAGCTCACCGCTTCCTTGATGGGTAACAAGGTGATGCTCACCGACAGCAAGGGAGGCACCGCGATGGTGACCACTACCGATCTGAAAGCAACGAACGGTGTGGTACACGTGATCGATACGGTGCTGATGCCATAACGGGCTGCACGCGCTTACAAAAGGAGAAGCCCCGGCAACGGGGCTTCTTCATGCTTTCATGTTGGTGTTCCGCTCATCGCACGGATCACGGAAGGACCTCTTCCTCAGCGACCACCGCCTCCGTCCGCATCAGCAATGTCCCCATGAGTTTGAGCGCCTTCGGCCGCTGTGCATCCGTGCATTGCTCGCAGGCGAGATGCAGCGCATCGGAAAAACAAGGCTGGAATCCGGGCAAAGAACGCTTCTTCGCGCAGGTAGCCATGAGCGATCGGATGAGCAGACCTCGCGCGCAAGCCTCGCACCCGAGAACGTTCATGAGCACGACGGAGATAGCTGGTCCGTGCGCGTCTAAAGCAGCACTAAGGACCATTCGGTCAACGATCCCGTAAGAGCTTTTGTCGAACGAGTGGTCGAGGTTCTTTGGCAGTTGATCGCACATGGGGAAGGTGGTCGAATGAGCTCGTGTATCGTTCAGTGTGTTGCCGTTCCGATCAGGTCTACGTCATCCTTGCACATCGATCTTTCCGACCACACTGCCGCTATCGTTCATCTTGCCAGTGATGGCGGCACCCGCGATCTTGAGCATCGCGTACAACTTCCCGTCGGTGGTATCCCAGTACTTGCAATCGATCGGTGACACCTTGATCAAGGTCAGCTCCGGATCGGAAACCCCTTCGGGGAACCAGGCCGTGAGAATGGAATTCCAAAGGCGCACCTTGCGAGCTTGATCATCCACCACGCTCGCTTCACCATGTAGCACCAAGTACTCTGAGCGATCGGTGTTGGCCATGGTCAGCATTACGCGCGGTTCGGCTTTGATCTGCGCGTTCTTCATGCTGCTGCGTCCACTGAACAGCCAAAAGTTCCCCTGGTCGCATACTTCCTGCACGGTCATGGGCCGACTATCCTGGGTATCGAGCACGCCGCCGGAATGGAATAGGCAGGTGCGGTTGTGGGCAACGATATCGCGCAACTTGGCGATGGCTTCTTCATTCTGGAGGTCTTTGACTTGTCCCATCGGTTGAGAGTATTTGATGTGATCGTGAAAAGGAGAACTGGTGAAGGGTGAGGGGACAATGGCCGGAGCGCTTTGGTCCTGCGTTGTCCCCTCCCCGGTCCACTCCGAAGCGTGTTGCTCAGGGCTTCGCCATGTTGGCAGCGGCAGCAGGTTGCTCGGTGCCCGCGGGGCCGACTTGAACGCTTGTGGTTCCCGGGTCGCGCATAAGCCCCCAGATCAGGGCGATCGCACCGGCGATCAAAGCGACCCATGCGAACATGCGTTGCTGGGAGGTGAGACCCATGCTGTCCTTCAGGTCAGGGGTCAGTGAAGCGGTTGTGGGTCGGTCGTTGCGAGGAGTGTCCATGTTGTTCGGGGTTTTTGTTCGACGGTAGCGCACCAAACACAGAGCCGTGTTGTGGGATCTTGATGGGGGCGCATATCCGCAGCCCTTCGTGTTTCTGGCCGTGGAGCGTAGTCCCCATTGGTGAACGTTTCGGGGTGATCCTGCCCGTTGGTGAGCGCGTGACAGCGCAGAATGGGATCAGCGGTTCCCGCCCCGTTGAGCCTATCGGCCAGAAGCATGTGCGATCACCAGTTGGGGCCAGGAAGAGGATCGCAAGCGCTCGTAGGAGGCCGAGTTCAATGCGCACTTCGTGAAGCATCAGGAGCGTGAGGCGCTCATGCTCGTGCTTGCCGGAAAGTATCCGGCGGCGGCGTGAGCCAACAGTGATCCGCGTTCGATCAATGGCGAATTCGGCGTTGCGACTACATTGACGGCACATGCCCGCCAATCCATTCCCCTTTCAAGGCCTCAGCGATCCGGAAGTGATCGCTGCACGGACACGGCATGGCCGCAATACGATCGAGGACAAGACGGGCGGTGCGTTCTGGCCGGCGGTAAAGAGCACGGTGCTCGAACCCATGTTCCTGCTGTTGCTCGCCACCAGCATCATCTACTTCGTGCTGGGCGAACGCACCGAAGCTTACTTCATGGCCGGGGCCATCGTGCTCGTGTCGACCATCTCCATCTATCAGGCCTCGCGGAGCCGCAGAGCGCTTGAGGCCTTGCGTGTGTTCAGCGAGGCGCACGTGACGGTGATCCGCAGCAACGCCGTTGTGAAAGTCCCGGTGGAAGATGTGGTGGTGGGCGATCATGCGGTGGCCCAAGAAGGCAGCTTGCTCGCCGCCGATGGCATCATTGTGCAGAGCAACGATTTCAGTGTGAACGAATCGATCCTTACCGGCGAAGCGTTCGCTGTGGCACGCAACGCTGACGATCCCGAGCTGGCCAAGGTGAGCAAGGGCACACAGGTGGTCTCGGGTCTTGCGGTCTATCGCGTTACGGCCGTGGGCAAGGGCACGCAACTGGGCAAGATCAGCACCTCGCTCGCTGCGATCGAAGTGCCGCCCACGCCACTGCAACAGCAGATCACGCGCTTCGTGCGCAACATGGCCATCGTGGGCGTCGTCGTGTTCGTTGCGGTGTGGGCCGTGGCATACAGCCGCAGTGGTTCATTGCTGGACAGTTTGCTCACCGGCCTCACGCTGGCCATGTCGATACTGCCGGAAGAGATACCTGTGGCCTTCGCGACGTTCCTCGCGTTGGGCGCATGGCGCTTGGCCAAGCAAGGCGTGATCGTGAAGCGTTCCACCACGGTGGAAACACTGGGGTCGGCCTCGGTGATCTGCACGGACAAGACCGGCACGATCACCGAGAACCGTATGTCGTTGGCACAGCTTTTCGTGCAGGCGAACGGGACCACGCTGGCATCCGACAGCTGGTCCGGTGCGGAAGCGCAACAGGTGATCGCCATGGCCATGTGGGCCAGCGAACCGGTGCCCTTCGACCCGATGGAAGTGGCGCTGCACGAGACCTATCAGCAGACCACGCCTAGCGACCTCCGTCCGGTGTTCCGCATGGTGCATGAGTATCCGCTCGGAGGCAAGCCGCCGATAATGACGCACGTGTTCGCCAACGACGCGGGCGAGCGCATCATCGCATGCAAGGGCGCGCCGGAACGGATCCTGCGCCAGTCGTCGTTGAGCGAGGAGCAAAAGACCGTCGCGCTCGCACAAGTGGAGACACTGGCAGCCCAAGGCTTGCGCGTTCTCGGCGTTGCAGAGGCCAAGCTCTCCGGTGATGCCTTTCCGAAGGACCAGGAGGAATTCACCCTCGACTTCCTCGGACTTGTGGCCTTCAACGATCCACCGAAAGCGAACATCGCTGCCGTCCTGCAACAGTTCCATGCAGCGGGCATCCAAGTGAAGATCATCACGGGCGACAACGCGCTCACCACCGGCGCCATCGCACGGCAGACCGGCTTCCACGGAGCGGACAGGACGATGAACGGCGACGACATGATGAAGCTGGATGACGCCGCGTTGCGCAAGGCCGTTCAGGACACGAACATCTTCACGCGCATGTTCCCCGATGCGAAACTGCGCATCATCAACGCGCTGCAGGCCGAAGGGCATGTGGTGGCCATGACCGGCGACGGCGTGAACGATGGACCCGCGTTGAAGGCCGCGCACATCGGCATCGCCATGGGCAAGCGCGGCAGCGAGCTCGCCAAGGATGCGGCATCCTTGATCCTGGTGAACGATGACCTGGGCAAGATGGTGGATGCCGTGGCCATGGGCCGCAAGATCTACGGCAACCTCAAGAAGGCCATCCAGTACATCATCTCCATCCACATCCCGATCATCCTTACGGTATCGCTGCCCTTGTTCCTGGGCTGGGTCTATCCGAACATCTTCACCCCCCTGCATGTGATCTTTCTGGAACTGATCATGGGGCCCACGTGCAGTATCGTTTACGAGAACGAGCCGCTGGAGAAGGACGGTATGTTGCGCCCGCCTCGTCCGCTCAGCCTCACCTTCCTCACGTGGAAGGAGCTTTCCATCAGCATCTGGCAGGGCGTGGTCATCACGCTCGGAACGTTGGGCACCTACCAACTGGCCGTGCATCAACGTCATCCGGAAGAGCTCGTGCGCGGCATGGTCTTCAGCACATTGGTGATCGCCAACATCGGCCTCACGTTGGTGAACCGCTCGTTCACGCATTCCATGTTCAGCACGTTCGGCCACAACAACTGGCTGCTGCGCGGCATGCTGTTTCTCACCCTCGGCTTGCTCGCCGCGTTGCTCTATGTGCCGATGTTCCGCGACTTCTTTCACCTGGCTTCACCCACGGCGTCGCAGCTCGGTATAGCGGCATCGATTGGTCTCGCCTCGGTGTTGTGGTTCGAAGTGTACAAGTGGATACGAGGCGTACAACGGAACCCCGCGTGAACTCCTCTCGCCGAATGGACCCGGATCGCCTGACCATACGTCGTCGCGCCGAACACGACCTTCATCCCGTGACCGAAGCCTCGCGGGCTACGTGTTGGCGAAGGTTCTGGGCCCGCGCAAAGGCACACTGGTCGCCGGCATCATGGGCGGACTGGTCTCAAGCACCGCGGTTACGCTGAGCCTTGCGCGGCGAACACGTCAGCAACCGACGGGTTCGCATGTGGTCGCCGCCGTGAGCATCATCGCGGCCACGGCCACCTTGTACCTGCGTATCCTGTTGGAGACCTGGGTGGTGAACCGCGATCTCGCGCTGCGGATGGTCCTGCCCATAAGGGTCATCACAGTGGTGGCCTTCGCTGTGGCTTATCTGGTCAGCCGCAAGGACAGAACGGAGACACTACCGGAAGTGCCGATGATGAATCCGCTGAACTTCACCGTGGCCGTCCAGTTCGCCCTGGCCTAATTGGCCGTGCAGTGGTTGATGGACCTCGCCTCAGCGCATTACAGCATACGGGCCCTCTAAGCCACCAGCGCCGTCTTCGGAGCCACGGATATGGACGCGATCACCCTGTCCATCGCGCGCGGGCCGGGCATGGCCGATAAGCTAGAGGGAGCCACGGCGGTACTGCTGGCGACCCTGTCGAACACAGTGATGAAATTCCTCCTCGTCTTCTTCTTCGGGGACAGGTCTTTGCGGAAATGGGTGGGCCTGGGCTTCGGCGCGATCGTCTTGGCAACGGGGTTGGGCATGGCCGCCCTGTGGCTGCTGTGACCGGATCACTGTGGCGATCCTTCCCGATCTGGGGCGATGATCACCCATCCGGCAATTCCGCTCAACGTCTCGGACAACGTAGAACACACGTTCAGTCGACTCTTTCGTCTTTAACCCCGTTGTGGTGCAGCAATTGGACTGGGTGTAGACGGAGGGCCGCCATCGGCCGAGGAAGGCGCATAGAACAACGAAAAATGAAGGACACACAAGCGGAACCGGTAGTGCAACGCCACGGCGTCGTCCTCGACAAGAGCGACCACGGCTTCGAGAACGCAGGCGCGCTCAATCCGGCCTGCATCCGCGTGGGCGATGAGGTACACATGTTCTACCGTGCGGTGCGCCACGGCAACTACTCAACCGTTGGGCATTGCATCCTGAAGGGACCACGGGAAGTGGCCATGCGCGCGGACAAGCCCCTCATGATGCCCGAACATCCGTACGAGTCGCAAGGGATCGAGGACCCGCGCATCGTGAAGATCGACGACACCTACTATATGACGTACACGGTGTACGACCGCATGAACGCCTTGGGCGCTTACGCCACCTCGCAAGACCTGAAGACCTTCATCAAGCACCCGGTGATCACGCCACAGTTCACCTACCGGGAGTTCAAGAAGCTCATCGACTGCTGTCCTGGTCTGAACCAGAAGTACCTTTTCCATTACAAGATGTTGAAGGAGCATGGTCTGGGCCATGACATGGCGGACAAGCTGCTGCTATGGGACAAGAACCTCATGTTCTTCCCACGGAAGATCAACGGCCTTTTCGCGCTCCTGCACCGCATACATCCGGGCATACAACTCGTGCTCTTCGATGATCCGAAGGAGTTGGACCGGGGCTTTTGGGAGAAATACCTCATGGACCTCGAGCAGCACATCGTCATGGACCCCTTGCTGCCGCATGAGTCCAGTCACATCGGCGGTGGTGCGCCACCTATCGAGACCGCCGACGGTTGGCTCATCATATACCACGCGGCCGAGGACACTCCGCACGGCTTCGTGTACCACGCGTGCGCCGCACTGCTCGATCTGGAGGATCCACGCAAGGTGATCGGCCGGTTGAAGAAACCGCTGATCTCGCCACAGGACGAATGGGAGAAGGAAGGCTATGTGAAGAACATCATCTTCCCGACCGGCACGGCCGTATTCGACGATGACCTATACATCTACTATGGGGCTGCGGATGAACGCGTAGCCGTTGCATCCGTGAAGTTGCCCGCGTTGTTGCACCACTTGAAAATGAACTCCTGATGATCACCACCTCTCCGGACCGGGTCCTGGTCCTCACGTCCTATCCACCGCGTGTGTGCGGCATCGCCACGTACACGCAGGATCTCGTTACGGCGTTGAACCGGACGTTCACGGGTCCTTATCGCTACACCGTGTGTGCCTTGGAAAATGGACTTGTTGCCCGCGACTATCCAAGCGAGGTGACACATCGCCTGAACACCTCCGATGTGGACGATCATATCCGTCTCGCCTTGGACGTGGATCAAGATCCGCGCATCAAGCATGTGTGGGTGCAACATGAGTTCGGCTTGTACAACGGCGGGCAAGGCCAGTACCTGTTGCAGTTCCTCGATGCGGTACACAAGCCCATCGCGATCACCTTTCACACGGTGTTGCCTGCGCCTTCTGCGGACCGTAAAGCCATGATGTGCGCGTTGGCCGATCGCGCCACGGACATCATCGTGCTTACCGAACGCTCGGCGCGCATCCTCCGCGAGGACTACGCCATTCCTGCCGACAAGATCTCCGTGATCGCGCACGGCACTCATCCGGTGAAGTGGCGCGACAAGCAACGGATGAAGGAGAAGTTCGGATTCCAAGACCGTCAGGTGCTCTCCACCTTCGGGCTGCTCAGTTCGAACAAGAGCATCGAAACAGCGCTTGATGCGCTTGTGGCGATCAAGGAACGATCACCGAACGTGTTGTATCTGGTCCTTGGGCGTACGCATCCGGAAGTGGTGCGCCATGAAGGTGAACGGTACCGGGAGATGCTCATGGGCAGGGTGGAAGAGCTCGGTTTGCAAGATCATGTGCGCTTCGTTGACCGATACCTGGAGCTCGACGAGCTGTTGGAGTACCTGCAGCTCACGGACGTGTACCTGTTCACTTCCAAGGACCCCGAACAAGCCGTAAGTGGCACGTTCGCTTACGCGATGGGTTGCGGTTGTCCGGTGATCTCCACGCGGATCCCTCATGCGGCAGAGTTGCTCGATGAGGGCACGGGAATACTGATCGACTTCCACAGCCCGGACCAACTCGCACACGCCGCCATTGAACTCCTGATGGATCCTGCCCGCATGGACCGGATGGCGCGGAACGCGCTGCATCGCATGCGTGCCACCGCGTGGGACAACGTGGCCATCGCGCACGCACGGGCATTCGGCCGTCGAACTTCCAGCACCGAGCTCCTCCGCTTCCGATGGCCGGAAGTTTCGTTGCAGCATTTGCACCGGTTGACGAGCAGCATTGGCATGGTGCAATTCTGCGATATCAGCGAACCTGACCTCACTTCAGGTCACACACTGGACGACAATGCGCGTGCATTGATCGCCGTGTGCATCCACGCCAGCAACGTGGGTACTTCAGCTCATGAGAACGGATTGGCCGAACGCTACCTCGAATACATCCTTCATTGCCAGCAGGCGAACGGGCGTTTCCTCAACTACGCTGACACGAGTGGTGCTTTCACGGAACAGAACGACGGCGAGAACCTGGACGACAGCAATGGCCGCGCTCTATGGGCCTTGGGTGTATGTGTAGCACACGAGAGCGAGCTGTCGTTCAGCATGGTCCGGAGCGCCGAGCATGCCCTTTGGGCCTGCTTCCCATGGGTGGCGGACCTTACCTCGCCGCGGGCGATCGCGTTCTCGATCAAAGGCCTTCATGCGTACAACTCCGTCCGTCGAAGTCAGCAGGTTACCACCCTCATCGATCGCTTGGCCGAACGCCTGCTCTCCAGATACAAGGCAACAGCAACGATGGAGTGGAACTGGTTCGAACCCATACTCACCTACGGCAATGCCGTGCTACCAGAAGCCTTGTTGCTCGCCTATTTGGAGACCAAGCGACTTGCATACCGCGAGACCGCGATGCTCTCGTTCGAGTTCCTGCTGGGCTGCTTGTTCAAGGGCGACATGTTGCGCATTATCAGCAACCGTTCCTGGATGAAGCCGGGCGCGGATCCTGATCTGTACGGCGAGCAGCCCATCGATGCGGCGTACACCATTTCCGCACTCGCACTCTTCCATGAGGTGTTCGGCGAGAAGGAGCACAAGCGCAAGATGCACATGGCGTTCGAGTGGTTCCTCGGGCGAAACCACCTAGCACAGGTGATGTACAACCGCGCGTCCGGTGGATGCTATGATGGACTCGAGGAACACAGTGTCAACCTGAACCAAGGAGCCGAAAGCACGGTTTGCTATTTGCTCGCGCGAGCCACGATGGAACGCAGCCGCGCAGAGTCCGAAGTACGCATGCTGGCACCGCGCCCGGCGACCATACCACGACCATTGGTGGGGATGCCACGTTCCGTGCATTCCGTTTCTCGCAGTGCGAATGGGCACGAGATCCAACGATGATCGTGCGAGTGGAGACCAAGCACACGGTGCGGTGACGAATTCCATGCTCGCCCATGGCGACACTTGAACGTTCGCTGGGCCTGGGCCAAGTCATCTTCTTCGGTGTTGGTTCGATCTTGGGCGCTGGCATCTACACGCTCATCGGCAAGGTGGCGGGTGAGGCCGGCAACCTAACGTGGCTGGCCTTCGCGATCGCTTCGTTCACCGCGTTCCTTACGGCGTTCTCCTATGCAGAGCTCAGTGCTGCGTTCCCGCGTTCGGGCGGTGAGTACGTCTATGCGCAGAAAGCATTTGGTCAGCGGCTCGGCACCGCCGTTGGCCTGTTGATCGCGCTCAACGGGATCATCAGTGCTGCCACCGTGTCCTTGGGTTTCGCGGGGTACTTCACCGAGCTGGTTCAACTTCCGCTCTTGCCCGTTGCGCTCGGCATCGTAGGCGTGTTGTTGCTGGTGAACGTGTGGGGCATCCGCCAAAGCAGCACCTTGAACATCGCGCTCACCTGCATCGAACTGGCCGGACTTGTCGCGGTGGGTATCGCTGCCTATCCGCATCTGGGCGAAGTGGATCTGTTGGCACTTCCGGATGACAACGTGGATGGGCTCTTCTTCGCCGCAGCCCTGAGTTTCTTCGCCTACATGGGCTTCGAGGATATCGTGAAGTTGGCCGAGGAGACACGCGCCCCGGAGCGCAACATCCCGCGTGCGCTCTTCGCGGCGAACGGCATCGTGCTGGTGATCTACGTAGCGTTGGCCATGCTGGTGGTGAGCGCCATGCCCTGGAAGGAACTCGCCACGGAACCAGCGCCGTTGGCCGCCATCGTGGAAATTCGATGGGGACGCACGGGTGTTCTGCTGGTCGGGCTGGCGGCGTTGTTCTCCACCAGCAACACACTGCTCAGCAACATGCTGGGCAGTTCACGTGTGATCGCTTACATGGGCCGCGAATTGCCACCGATGCGCTGGCTGGGCCGTGTTTCCCCCAGGCGCAGCACACCCATACGCGCGTTGGTGCTCATTGCCCTGGTGGCGTGCGCGTTTGCGTTGATCGGCGATATCGGAACGGTGGCGCGGATCGCCACTATCAGCATCTTCCTCACCTTTCTGTTGGTGAACGCATCCGCGATCGCGCTGCGGCTGAAGCAGCCTGGTCTGGGGCGGCCGTACCGTATGCCGTTCACCATCGGTCGTGTCCCGGTGATCCCGGTACTCGCGATCCTCATGACACTCACACTGTTCAGCTTTACGGTGGTCGCTCTGCTGCACGTGAGGTAGCGACCACCACAATGGGCAGGCGAGGTGGATGATCACGCTTGGGTGAACCGCTGGTCAGGAACGGCGCTGGGGCGAAAATTCACCGACAACGGGGCCTAACCGCTCGTTCCTCCCGGCAAACCCGGTTCGCCAGAAGCCGAGGATGCAAGGTGTTATTCCAATGGTAGCGAGCGTATCCGAGGAGCTCGCTCGTCCGTTGGCCACCGGTCATGCAAACGGACCTTGATCTGCCATCAATACACACGACCCGCCCCCATATGGACCAACACAAGAACGCTGAGATCCTGGGATGCACAAGCCCCAGTCGCATTAGAGTGGTCGTGGCGGGGTGTGTTCCGGACGGCTCAAGAACAGCGCATGAACTGAAACCCCTGCTCACTTCGTGTAGCGGGCCTTTTTCGGAAACCAACACATAACAACCCAACACCATGGACACCCTTACCGAGATCAGCAATAAGCAAATGGCCACCGAGCTGCTACGCAGCCTGGAGACCGGTGACAAGAAGCCCATCGGATACATCGATCCGGACACGTTCATCCAGCACAACCTCATGGACGCCGATGGCCTCGCCGGTTTCCATGCGCTGATGAAGGATCTGCCGCCAGGTGGTGTCAAAGCGGAAGTGATCCGGGCATTCCAGGATGGGGACTATGCCTTCACGCATACCAAGTACGACTTCTTCGGGCCGAAGGCAGGCTTCGACATCTTCCGTTTCGAGAACGGCCGTATGGTGGAGCATTGGGACAATCTGCAGCAGACAGCTGCGGCGAACCCCAGCGGACACACGCAGTTCGACGGGCCCACCGAAGCCACCGACCTCGATAAGACAGAGGCGAACAAAGCGCTGGTGCGCGACTTCGTCCAGCGCATCCTGGTGGAAGGAAAGATGGACAAGCTCGCCGAGTACTTCGATGCTGACAGCTACACCCAACACAATACCATGATCGGCGATGGCCTTAGTGGTCTGGGTAAGGCAATGGCCGCACTTGCCGAGCAAGGCATCGCGATGAAGTACGGCACGATCCACATGGTCTTGGGTGAAGGCGACTTCGTGTTGGTGGCCAGCGATGGGACCTTCGGAGGCAAGGCCACAGTATTCTACGACCTCTTCCGCGTACAGAACGGCAAGATCGCCGAGCATTGGGACACCATCGAGACCGTGCCGCAGCGGAGCGAATGGAAGAACACGAACGGCAAGTTCTGAGCATCGTTCGGTGAAGGGTGCACTTCGCGGACCTGCGCAGCGCGGGGTGCACCTTCGCATGGAGCGGTGCGGTCGTGGTGGTCGCGTGCAATGGCACCTTCAGCATCTTCCACACCGCCAGATGCAACGCTTATCTGTGATACCGGGGTTGGGCTGACTTCTTCACGTTGCTGCTCCTTGGCCGCACCAGGGCGGCATTGGTGTTGGGGCTTTCCGCCGGCACATTAGGGAACAAGCCCGAAGCGAGTACCACAATGCAAAGGATGGTGTTGATAGGAAGGATCGGACAGGGTGCTCGCTCTCGCCAGTGAACGCGACGATCACCAGACCTTCCGGAAGAAGGCATGGGAGAATTTCCCGCCGTATAGGAGCTGGATATATTCTGGCTTTCCCTTGAAGAAATGGTCGCAGGCCATCTTCACGCCGGGGCTGCAATCCCAACCGACCACCGTGCGGTCATGGTCGTGGTAGTCCATTAGCACGCCTATGGAACCGGGGCCCATATGCGGATAGACCGCTTCGAGGCAGCGCATCAGGCGTTGACAGTGGAATTCCGGCTGGTCACCGAAACAGCAGTCGATATGAGCGAAGGCGATGCGTTCCGGCAGTTGCTTGGAGAGCGTTACCTCGAAGGGGCCTTCGTGTATCACCGGTTTGGGCAGGCCGCTCCGACGGAAGGAGAGTTCCAAACGGGAACGTAAGCGCACGTCGCCGAAGGAGCCGGTCTTGAAATCGTCGTAGAGATGGAGTGTTCGTTCATCGCGGTGGTGTTCGATGACGGAGGCTATCACGCGAGCGGTCTGGCCCTCATAACAGCCCATCTCCACGAAGTCGCCCGGCACATCGAACGCCACGACCTGATCAGCGAGGAGGTACAGGTTGTTGCGTTGCTCGGCCGAGCTGGTTGATCGCTTCGGCGTACCGCGCGAGGAGGCTTCAGACCAGTACTTGTTGACGCTGTTGAGAATGCGGTTCACTGCCGTTTGGGGCAATGCGACCGCTTCGAGGAGTTGATCCATTATGATGTCGGCCGATCGTCGGCGGGCAAGTCATCACCGATCATGTGCCATTATCCCCGCAGAGCAGATACCCGCCATGGGCGGGCTTCCGTGGCATCTTACAGGACCAGAGACGGGGTCTTCTCTCCCCATGCGCTGGCGGAACGACGAACCAGCGCCGCACGGAAGGACCACCGTCCACTGGTGGAAAACAAGAACGGCATCCCGAAGGATGCCGTTCCGCGCTTGACACTTCCACCACAAAGGGTCAGGCTTGTGATAGTCTAGTGACCATCACTGTCGTTGTCGCTTTTCGTCTCCTTATCCACGTTCTCTTTCAGACGTGCCCACCAGGTCTTTACATCATCGGAGGCCTTCTTGAGGTCAACCTTGGTTGTGTTCCAAGTAGCGTCCGTAGCTCCTTCGGCCTTTACCATCATGGCATCCACGTTGGCCTTCTCGCGCTCCAGCTCAACTTTCAATGCTTCCTTGTCCTGGCGCACACTCGGCTTCATTTTCATATCGGCCAACTCGACCTTATTGGCCGCAAGTTCCTTTTCGATGTTGTCGCGCAAGCCACGCAGGTCTGCAACGATCTCGGCACGTTCGGCTTCCCATTCGAGATGTGTATCGGCTGTTTGGGAGTCGGTCATCTTGTCCTCTATCTTGTCCATCGCCTTGTTGGTCTCTTCCTTTTGCTCAGCTGGTGTGTTGGTACAGGCACTTGCAAGAAGGCTGGCTGCGATGGCTGCAGCGAAGAGGGCTTTGTTCTGTGTGATTTTCATGATGGTTCTGGTTTCTGTGGTAGGTGCCAATGCCGTTCCGTTCCGTTCAAAAAAATACAGCACCGTGTCGAAAGGTCTGCCGGCACAGGTCTGGTCGGGCCTCTTGCCTTCATAGTGACCATAGGGACCTTCCCTCGTGCGGGGAAATAATTCCACGATCCGGGGCAGGAGTTACACGATGCTACCGAGAAGAGCAGGCGGCATCCGTCGGTTAAGGGCGATCAACATGATGCGGTCCGTGATCTGAGAAGTTCGTGGTTGAACCAACAACCATGATCAAGCACACTCCACCTCCTCCGCTTCCCCAGGAAAAGAAGCGTAAACCACGCGTTCCCAAGCTACCACCGGAGCCTAAAGCACCTGTTCCTGACCGAGGTGTGGCGCCCGGTATTACCGGTTAGTGGATCATGCGCAAGAACGTATGGATAAAAAGAGTTGTGATCCTGATGGTTGTGGCATGCGCGATCGCTCTTTCGGCGCGCGCAGTTCTTCGCTCAGAATGGTTGAACGACCAGATCGTTGCGCAGGTCAGGATAGAGGTAGCGCGGATCGTTGGCCCCGACTATTCATTTTCCATGGGACGGTTGACTGTTGACGCATTGAAAGGAAACCTGTGGATCACCGACCTTGCGTTGGAACCCGACATCAACTTGCTGGATAGTCTGCGTATTGGACGTGGCCCCGCGCAATTTTCCGTTCATGCACAGAGCATCGCCGTTATCGGGTTCTCGTATTGGCGATCGTTGCTATACGATGAAATACGAATGGATTCGTTGCGCGTGGAAAGCCCTGTGCTGAACTACACGTATGCCACGCACGTGGTGAATGATACAGTGCCGGCGCAGGAAAAAAACGGGATCACAGAATCCAAGAAAACCATAAGCCTTGGCGACCTGATGGTGAACAATGCCAGCGGTACGGCGATCGATCTCGCACAAGCAACACATGAGTTGAGCGTAGTTCGAATGGATATACATGCGAAGCGGATCCAGCGCGACATACCCCTGCGCGGGGAAAAGGAACGATTGGAGGTGGGTTGGGCCAACGTGGATATCGCGGGCATTCGCGCCGGGCTGCCGCCGCTGTACGATGTAGCGATCGATCACATCAGCTTGTCACATCCACAAGGGATCGTCGCGATCGACTCGTTGCATTTCAAACCACGCATCAACAAAAAGAATACGCACGAGTTCTTGCGCGAGATGACCAGTATCTACGCACTCGATGTAAAGCGCATAGATATCGCCCGAGTCGATCTGTTCAGCGCACTCACCGAAGGCCGCGTAAAGGCGGGTCTGGTGAACGTGGACGGGGCGCTGTTCGATGTTTTTCTCGACAAGTCGATGCCGGAGGATCCTTTGCATTTCATGCCATTGCCTGTGTCCGCCTTGCGCAAGGTCCCGTTCGATATCACCCTGGATACCGTCCGTCTCAAGAATGCCGAAATGCTGTACGCGGAACGTTTCGAGGTGGCGAACGGATACGGAAGCATGCACATGAAGGACATCGAAGCGGCGATGTACAATGTTAGCAACGATAGCGTATTGGCAGCGGAGGGCAAGGAGTTGAACGGCACAGTGGACATGAAGCTCTTCGATGTTGGTACACTACATGGAACATTCAGTGCACCGCTGATCTCGCCATCGGATGCTTTCACGCTGCATGCGATGGTGCGCGATATGCCGTTGCCGGCTGTCAACAGCATGAGCGAGAATCTGATCCTGTTGCGCGCGGACAGTGGATGGGTAAGTTCCATGCACATGCACATGAACGCGAACAACGATTCAGCAGTGGGCACCTTCACTATGAAGTACGATGATGCTTGGCTACGTATCATCAAAAGCGATGGGACGAAGAGGAGGTTCCTTACACAAATGGTGAACAGTATCGTACACCACGACGATCATGAAAAACCAGCGGATGAGGCTACGTTGCGGATCCGTATAGCGCGCAAAAAAGACCACAGCTTTTTCAATTTTGTTTGGCTCTACACACGCGAAGGATTGACCCGCACACTATTTCCGCCGGGTTGGATCGACATACACAACACCGTAATGGAGCAAGAGGAACTAATACGAAAGATCACAGCACCCAAGCGAAAGAAAAAAGGGCGAAAAAATGGAGCATAGATCAACGCTGGTCCAACGAAAAGTGCGAGGCCCCCTCTCTAAGGCTTGGCGGTTCACGAAGGCCATGATGAATGCCTACGTGCATGACAACACGTTCGAAATGGGCGCGGCCTTAGCGTACTATACCATTTTCTCCATCGTGCCATTATTGGTGGTGATCATTTCCGTTTCCGGCTTGATCGCCGGTCCCGATGCCATTCGAGGAAAAGTATTCGCGGACCTCAATGGGCTGGTGGGCCCGGATACGGCGAAGGCGCTAGAAGAAATTTTGGGTAGCGCGTACAAGAGCGGACATGGTTGGCTGGCTACGGTGCTTGGCCTTGTCACGCTGGTGCTGGGGGCCTCCGGGATCTTCGGTGCGCTGAAGAGTTCGCTCAACCGTATGTGGGAGATAAAGCCGAAGCCGCGGAATTCCATCATCGGTTTTCTCCTTTCGCGATTGCTATCGTTCTCGTTCGTTCTCGGCCTGGGCTTTCTGATGGTGGTCAGTTTCGCCATCAATGCGGTGATCGAAAGTTTCGCGGACAACCTCGCACGAGCGCTGCCGGAACTGAGCATCGTGCTCTTGGCCGGGCTTTCTACGGTGATCTCGATCGTGGTAGCCACCGGCGTGTTCGCGTGCCTGTTCAAGTACCTGCCCGATGCGCGCGTTTCGTGGCGGGATGTATTGCCCGGAGCGCTGTTCACCACGGTGTTGTTCGGCTTCGGAAAATACATCCTCGCGTTCTACTTCACATCCTCCAACCCCACATCCATGTTCGGTGCCGCCGCCGGATTGATCTCCTTGCTTCTGTGGACCTTCTATAGTTCGCAGACCTTTTTTCTTGGCGCGGAGTTCGTTTATGTGCTGGCGAAGGTTCAAGGTCGTCCGATAAAACCAGGAGCGAACGCGGTGCGTGTGATGCAACAGGAGGTGACCATGGACCATGGTAAGGTGGTGCAGAAGGAAACCAAGTCACAGCTGATAGAAGAAGTACGGAAGATCTCATCCAACAAGTAGCGAACTAGACGACGGTTAACGAACGCGAACACAAGCCATGGAGTCCAATACTATACCTGTCTACTTGAAGGCTACCGTGATCCTGCTCGGATCCATCGCGTTCTTCTATATCCTGTCCATTGGGGAGGACATCCTCATGCCACTAGTACTTGCGACGTTGCTAGCGATCGTTGTGAACCCCTTGGTGAACCTCCTTTCAAGGAATGGGGTGAACCGCGTGATGGCCATTGTCTTCGCACTCATTGTGTCACTCTCGCTTATAGTGGGGTTGGTCTACTTCCTCACCTCGCAGGTGGCGCACTTCAGCGATACGTTCCCGCTGATCAAAGGAAAGTTCGACACCCTCGTCGATGATTTGGTCCGATGGGCCGGTGGCTCATTGCATGTAAAGCAGTCGGCTATTCGTGCTTGGCTGGAGAGTATGAAGGTGAAGGGCATGGCCAATGGGCCAGTGGTCGTGGGATCCACGCTCACCACGCTCGGCGCCGTGTTCGCGGTCGTGTTCCTGCTGCCGGTTTACATGTTCCTTATCCTGTTCTACAAGCCGCTTTTGTTGGAGTTCATCGCACGCCTGATCCCGGCCGCCCGTCATGCGGTGGTGGGCGATGTCCTGTTCCAAACGCGTTCATTGGTTCAGAGCTACCTGATCGGCCTGCTGTTCGAAGCGGTGATCATGGCGGTGCTGAATTCGGTGGGGCTGTTGATCCTTGGGGTCGATTACGCCATCTTGTTCGGCGTGATCGCGGCGGTACTGAACCTGATCCCGTACATCGGCGGACTGGTGGCCGTTGTTCTGCCCATGCTCGTGGCGTTCGCCACACAAAGCCCAACGGTCGCGCTGCTCGTGCTGGCGCTCTTCCTATTCGTGCAGTTCATCGACAATAACTTCATTGTGCCTCGGGTGGTGGCCTCCCGTGTGAAGTTGAACGCGCTCGCGTCCATTCTTGTGGTGTTGTTCGGTGGTACCCTTTGGGGCATCGGAGGCATGTTCCTGGCCATTCCGCTCACCGCCATCGTGAAGGTGGTGTGCGACCGGGTGGAACCGCTGAAACCCCTCGGTTATCTGCTGGGTGATGACCAACCACACATGGCGTCCACCTTACTAAGCCTCGGCACAGCCATGGTTCGGAAGAAGCGAATTCCGTGATCACAAACGGGGCATTAACGCCACACGGGTGGGGAATTCGTTTCCCGTGTTCTTGTCGTAGCTCGGTCGCTCAACAAGGCGAAGGGCATGTCATCCACGACTTTCCAAAGTGGCATGATGCTGGGATCCTTCTCACGCAAAAAACCACCCCTCATGCAACGTTGTTCAAGCACCGTAATTCTCGTCTTGATCGCACTCATCCTATTACTGAGCAGTTGCGCCACCAATAACCAAGTGGTGCAAAAAGGCATCTTTCAACACCGCAAATACAACAACCCAGGCTGGTTCGTGGAACTACCCCGGCGCGAGGCGACCGTGACGGCGCGTTCGAAAACACGTCTCGGAAGAACCACGCCAGAGCGAAAAAAAGCTCAAGCAGATACCTCCGTGGCGGTGCTCATTGAGGTGGCTGCCATGAGCGATTCTCGGCAGGTGCCGGTAACCGAACGCGTGATGAACATGACCAGGCCCACGAAGGCGAACATGGATGAAACCGAAGCTTCCACCAGCAAGTTAAGCAATACGCTGAAGGACATGGTTGAACAAGCTGACCGGATCTTCGCTTCGAAGGAGCTGCTGGCGTTGTCCAACTTTCTGGTACCCGCCAGCCCATCGGATGATGTAGGTGGCATCGACATTTTCGCATTGCTCGGATTCATATTCGCGTTCGTCTTTCCGATCGCAGGCCTCGTGCTCTCGATCATCGGACTGAACCGCACCAAGAGCGGCGGACGAGGCCACGGATTGGCGTTGGCAGGGGTGATCATCAGCATCGTGTTTATCCTGGTCTATGGGGCGGTTTTCCTCCGTTGATCGAGCACTGATCATCAGCTCGGCGCTTTTCTTTTTCGCCCCGGGAAATGTGATCGCACAGAAAGACGGTGCGGACTCGGCAGCCTTTTACGAAAAGCTCCATAGCTATTCGCAGAAGCACAAGGTGACGCGGTGGATCTACGGTGCTGTTTTCGAGCAGCCCGGTGCAACGTCCATTGCCAAACCCAACGACCCGCTCGCTCGCCGCAGTGATCCGTACCGCAAACAGAAAGGCAAGATCGTAAGGCGCATAGAGGTGCATGTGCGCGATCCGTTCGGTAACACACTGGACGATACTGTACGAACCCGAGTGAGCAAGTTAGCGCGCATTGGTAATGGGCTACATCGCGCCACGCGTGCACGCATCATCAAGGATCTTTTGTTGGTGAGTCCGTTCGATCCGGTCGACCCATTGGAACTTGCGGAATCCGAACGCCTGCTGCGTGCGTCGCCAGCCGTGAACGATGCGCGCATCGATCTGCGCGTAGTGAAGGGTTCGCGTGACAGCGTGGATGTGGTGGTGTACGTGTTGGACAAGTGGACCATTGATGCCACCGGCGATCTGGGGACAAGCGGTGGTTCGGTCACCCTGCGCGATCGGAATTTCCTCGGCCTTGGCCAGCAATTCGAGCAAGGTGCGGATTACACATTGGGCAGTGATCGGCCCATATTCAATGGTAAGCACGCGGTGTACAATATCGCGGAAACGTACATCGGGTCATCGCTGCTCTATTCCGTCTCCGATACCGAAGACCTGCTCGGCGCAGAGCTGAGGCGAACGTTCTATTCGCCGCTCACCAAGTGGGCCGGTGCTGCGGGGTTAACGCGGACATGGAAGCACGCGTCCGCTGCTGATGCCAGCGGCAATTTGGTCGCGCAGCCGCATGTGGACCCCGTTTCCTTGGACACTTGGCTCGGCCGCAGTTTCCGGTTGAGCGATGACACCTCGCGCTATGGCCAAAGCAGCCATATCATCGTGGGCGCGCGCTATGCCCAAACGCGCTATGCGCAGCGACCCTCCTTTGCAGTGGACACACTGCGTACGAACAGCAACACATCGTTGTTCCTCGTAGGGGCGGGCCTCAGTCTGCAGCAGTTCTACAAAGAGCGTTATCTCTTCCGCTTCGGCCTTACGGAAGATGTGCCCGAGGGATTCCTCTTCCGGGTGAATGCTGGTGCACGGAAGCGGGAGCTATTGAGAACGGAGCCGTACATCGGGGCCGAGATCACGAGCGGCCGGAACTACGATGCGTTCGGTTACTTATCCGGCACCCTGGCCTATGGTACGTTCTTTCAGCGCGGTCATACCATTGATGGTACGTTGCGATTGGACCTGGACTACTTCACCGATCTGCGCGCTTTCGGTAAATGGCATTTGAGGCAATTCGTTAAACTCCGATCGACCATCGGTTTCGATAAGCCGGTCGATCAGCGATTAACATTGAACGGTGATCAGCTCTACGGCTTCAATAGCGATGTTGTATCCGGATCACGGAAAACCTTGCTCGGCTTCCAAACCGTTCTCTACGCACCGTGGTCGATCTTTGGTTTTCGCTTCGCCCCTGTCGCATTTTTCGGGATCGGTACGGTGGATGAAGAACACGATCAATGGCTCTCCAACCGGATCTACCCAGCATTCGGATTGGGGTTGTTGGTGCGCAATGAATACCTCTTGGTGAAGACCTTCCAGGTAAATATCGGCTTCTACCCGGATGTGCCTGGTTCGGGGAATGCGACCACCTTGTTCAACCCGATCTCCGGCTTTCAAGTGGGTGCGCGCAGCTACGCGTTCACACAACCGGAGACGGTCGGCTATTATTAGCGTATTCAGAACGGATATCCGATCGCGATGTTCATCACCACATTATCGAGCACCCGTGGTTCCAGATCATCGATCACCCAACGATCACCGATCGGCAGTGTAGGGTTGCGCAACGGCGTGGCCAGGTCCAAGCGCACTACGATCACATCCGGATCGAACCGCAGCCCTATACCGGCACCCATGGCCAATTCATCCAAGGCGTTCTTCCAGTGGAACTGTCCACCGGGCCTTTCAGGATCATCGCGAACCAACCAGATGTTGCCGGCGTCGGCGAACAGAGCGGCCTTGAAATACTTCTTCAGTGTGAACCGATATTCCAAATTCGCTTCGAATTTGATGTCTCCCACTTGGTCTATAAGCACGCCGCTCGTGGCATCGCGCACATACGTTCCGGGTCCAACGGATCGTGCAGGGAAGGCGCGCACGCTATTCGTTCCACCAGTGAAGAACTGTTTCACGTACGGGATAACGGAAGAGTTGCCATAGGGAACAGCAACGTTCACCAACACCCGCGCAACGAGCTGGTCGCCTTTCGCTCCGAGCGCGCGGTAGTACCGTGCCTCAGGACGCACACGGAAAAATTGCGAGAAGCGCTTTCCGAAGAGCAGGTATCCTTCTTCGGGTCGTGGTCCGCTAACGCGGTTGATGAGCGAAAGCAGGTTACCGCCCTCATCGAACCCAGCGCTGAACAATGCGTAACTGCGACGGATGCGCTCGCGTGCTGTGGAAACCGAATATGTGTACGCCAAGCCAACAATGAATTGCTCCCTGAAACTTCGCCGCACAACAGCGTTCGTATCCAGGAACGCGGTGAACTCATCGCTGCTGTAATACAGTGAACTGTAACTAATGTCCAAAGGCCGCAGATCATGCCATGCACGCACATTAGGACGCCATAGATATCCGAGCGATGCATTGAACGATTCCACACCATAGAGGCCGATGCGACGGAAGAGTCCGTAGCCGATATCAACGCGCGTGGTGGGGACGGAGGAACGCGCCGAACGCAGGAAATGGAAGGGAACGATGCGGGGTATTTGCAAGCCGAATTTCATTCCCAGTTCGTAAGCGTTGGTGCCCTTGCCAGGGCCAGCGACCTGTGTTTCGAATCGGCCGTTCAGGTCAGCGGTGAATACCTCCGCACCACGGAACAAGTCACGGTCCTTGAAGCCTACGCGAACACCGGGCCCTGCGAAATTGTTGCTCTTGCTGATCGCGTTCAGCTCAGAGAAAAGAGACCAACGCTTTTGCGGGACCAGCCTAACATCAGCATCGACCACACCTGGGCGCAAGGGATCATCCGTATAGTTCACTGCCGTGCTTCGGAACACCCCGAAGCTGCCGAGGTAGCGTGAGGTATTGTCCGTGCGACGCTCGGAATACCACTGGCCGGGTCGCAAGAAAACGCCGCGCAGAATGGTTGAAGGCCGGTAGTTGTTCAAGTAGTTGATGTAGTGCACGCTGTCGATCAAGGTGGTGTCGTTCGCGAGCAGCAGCGCATCATAGTCTCCCTGCACTTGCACCCGACCCAGCATGTAGCGTTGAAGCTTGGTCGCACTTGTACTGGGCTTTACGCGAAGTAGCACGTCCACCAAGTGATCACCAACGGATGTGTCCGCACCAAACACGAGATCATCTTCCACCAACCGGTAATAGCCCGTATTGCGCAAGGTGTCGAGCACACGCGCTCGTTCCTGGGTCAGCGCACGCAAGTCGTACAGGTCACCCGACCTGATAGGTGATAGTTGTTGTATTCGTGCGATCCGACTACTCAAGGTATCGGTACTGTCGCCCACAAGGATGTTGTGCAGGCGATGGGGAATACCCGCATCAAGCAAGAAGGTCACGGATGCAGCACGGCCCTTGGTCGTCACCTCGTAACGGCTCTTCGCACTGAAATAGCCGCGGTTGTTCAGTCGGTTCACCAGCGCCGTGTTGATGTCCTTCAGCGGCACTTGCTCCAAGTACACGGGGGCAGAACCGATCTTGTTCTTCAACAGGTTGCGCAGTCCCTTTGGGTTGCGCGGTTCTTTGATCGCATTGTGCAACGCCACCGTGGGCCGCATGCCTAGAAGGATGTTGTTAGGCGCGGGCCTTACCACCTCTTCCAACTCGTGCGTTACATCTTTCCGATCCTCCACCGGTGGCATTTCCCACTTCATGGTGAAATCAGCGAAAAGAGGGCGCTCGTTCGAGGCGAACTTCAACCCCGTGCAGGATGTCAATAGAAAAAGGAACACGATCAAAACGCTATGGGCTGCGCGGTACCTCATGGGTTGGCCTGCGGGGTTGGCGTGGCTGGATCAACGAGGCCCTTCAACTTTTTCTGACGCTCGTTCTCGATCCGCTCGCGTAGTTCCCTTTCCTCTTCATCACGTCGCATGCGAGCTTCCGAACGGTACAGATCACGCGCGTTCTCGTTCTCTTCGAACTCCTTGGTGAACATCAGCGCGATACCGCTGTCGGTGATCTCGCCGTCGTACAGATCGAAGGCGTTCTCATAGAACCCTCGGATCCTTATGCGGCCATCGGCGGTGAGGTTGTACAGTATGGCATACTGCGCGGCACGTGTGCTGCTCACGTTGCTCACGCCCTTGTCCTGTTCGTTCACGCCAACGGATCCGCCCACCTCAAAGCTCAGTCGTTTGTTCAGGAAGCTCTTGCTCACCTTGTAATCCACAGAGGTTCGCTGGTAAACACTATTGCCCTCAGCCTGATCCACAGTGTTCACGCCGAGTTGTACATCCACGCCCTTGATGAACTGGCCCGTCAGTTTGTTCATCTGATCAGTGAGCAAGCCGTTCACGGAACTCCTCGCCGCGCTGGTAGCGATGCCACTGCTGGGGGCGCCACCAGAAGATCCGTCCTGTATGAACGAGTTCAACACTAGCAGGCCGAACACTTGTCTGTTGCGTTCATCGGCATGGGTCGCATCCGCAAGGCGGTCCAATTGATCGTTCACTTGCGGATAGCTATTGCGGTATTCACGGTCCAGCTCAAGGCCGAACGTGATCTCTGGTTTTTTCACTTCGCCGTTGATGTTGATGAGCACTTCGTAGGGCAGTGGTGCCTGTAACCTATTGCGTTCGACCTCGCTGAGCGCGCCGCTGGCATTGGCCACCAGCGGATAGCTCGCGCTCCGCGAAACGTACTTCGCTTTGATGTCCATGGCCGCCGCGAGCGGATCACCGGTCCAAGTGACCGTGCTTCCGGCGACCAGGTCGAAACGCTTTTTCACCAGGCCGTAAAACTCCAGCGTGTATCCGCCTTGCGCGATCGTGAACGGACCGCTCAGATACATACTGCCATCCGTGGAATACGCGAAGCGCAGGTCCCCGTCGCCTTGGAAAGTCGCTGCATCACCTGTGGTGGGGTCGAGTACCACAGCGAACGCCGCCTGATCGTTGATGTGGATGCCAACGTCCAGATCGATCTTCGGCAATTGCGCTTGGATCGAGTCGCGCAACCTCTCCGCATCCGTGGCAGTTGCGGTCGTGTCGATCGAACGCAGGTCCGTGATGAACTCCACAACACCATCGCTCTCCACCAGCTTTACTTTGCTTCCGGGCAGTATCATGCTCAGGTCGGTGCCAGGCAGAATACGCAGATCACCTCTCACCACAGGCGCACGATCGGTGCCCGTGATGTGCAGATCGATACCCGCGAACAGATCACCATAGAAGAACTTGTTGGACCCGGCAGTGCTATGCGCTAGCTGGAACGAATCGGTGCGCAAGGCGAGGTCGAATCTCAGGATTGCGTTGTCTTCAAGAAGCATTGCACCATCCACAGTGAACGCATTGTTCAAGCTGTCGTGCAACGTGAAATTCTCCAGATGCAAGCCAGGCCCGTCGAATGTGAGGTGTTCGTTCTTCAACGTGTAACGGCTCTTTGTAGCGAGCACTCCCACATTGGCATCAGCAAAATCAATGGCGCCTAATAGGTTGCTTCGGCCAGCGTTCATCGTGTAGTGCAGATCAGCGGTGAGGCCGCCACCCAGGTCGTAAGCGAACCGGCTCACGAACGGGCGCAGGAAACGGATGTCTTTCAGATCGAAGGTTGTTCGTGCTTCCACTAGAGGAGCGGTGCCGCTAACATCGATCGAGGCGGAGGCGTCCAGTAGGTTCTCGCCGTTCTCCAAATGGGCCATGGCTTCATAGTTCTTCGGGTGCATTTCTCGTGCCTTGAGCGAACCATCGCCGAGTCGCGTTCCAATGATGGTGAGGTCTTTCACTTGCACATCGGCTTGCAGCCCAGCACCACCTCGCAGTGGAAGCGATAGTGAACCAGTTGCGATACCAGCCGCAAATGGTACGGTATCCGAAGTGGCAATGAAGTTGACCAAGGTGCCTAGGTCGTACTGGTCCAACACCAGGTGCGTGGCGGCCGCATCCGTGAGCAGCGATACGTGCTGTGATCCACCCCGAAGAACGAAATGTTCGGCCATGGGACCATCCTTGGTGAAGCGCAGCAAATTCTGGGGATCGGCTGTCCAAGGGAGCGTATCCAACAGCAACCCTTCGCGGATGTGCAGGGCCAAGCCACCATCCGCGCGCGTGAATTCCAATGGGATCTCGTAGTGGGTCCGTTCGTTTTCGGGATGTTCGTGCAGGGTGAGCAACAACGCACCGGGACTTGTCTCCGTCTGTAGTAATAGGTTTTCCACATGCAACGAATCGTAGGCTGCCCGGCCGATGGCCATCTCACCGCTCAGATCGGAACCAGCGGCTTTCACATGCACGGTGATCGCGTTTACGCGAGCTCGTTGGTACTCGGCGTGCGGAATATCGATGTCCAAGTCCAAGGCGTCCAGGTCGCTATCGTAGTGTCCGGTGAAGGTCTTCAGTTCGAAACCATGCAGAGCAGGAAGCACAAGGCCCGCGAGCCATTCGGTTCGCGGTATTGCGATGCGCAAGGCCATTTGTTTTCCGCGCACGGGCGTGAACGAACTGTCCGCTCTGAAGTAGCTAAAGAGTTTCGCGCGCATGCTGGGCACAAGGCTATCGATACGCATGTTGGTGGTGTATTCCACTTGCAATGCATCGCTCGTTACGATCACCGCAGTTGTGTCCGCACCGAAATAGCCTGCGGCAATAAGTCGATCGAAGAGGAAAGAACGTATCGTGTTCGAGAGCAAGATGCTATCCCCTGCGAGCTCGAAGTGCCCGAATTTTTCAGCCGACAAGGAGATCGCGCCGTGCCAATTGCCTTCTAGGTTCAGAGGATGGTCGGTGATCCGAAGCTCCTGTAAGTGCATCCGTTGCACATGCATATTCAGAGTGGCCGAGAGGCTGTCCGTTCCATTGGGCCATCGCCCATGCACATCGAGGGCGATGCCCAAGTTCGCTGCGTCCGTGGTCAACTGTGCGAGAAGGGAATCGCCGACGAGATCACCTGTAATGCGCAACGTGCTCAGATCATTCCCTCGGAAGGCGAGGGCCGAGGGGATCACCTCCAGATGCCCGCTGCGCGCCGAACTGTTCAAGCCACGGCCGTCGGCAAGAAGATGGAGGCTGACGACTCCCAAGGTCGTGTCGCTCGTGAACCGTTCCGTTCGTAGGTCCGTGATGATGAGATCAGCGTGGAACGCATCCGGCAACTTACCGGACGATAAGTTGGCGGTCGCGGAGCCTGAAATATTTCCCAGGTCACTGGTGAAGCGAAGTCCTGCACGCAATGCACCATTTTTTCCAATGGCGTGAAGTTGACCGTTGAGCCGCGCGGGAACCAGATTTGCGTTCGGCAAGTAGGCGAATGCGATCTGGCGAAGACCAAGGCCCATTTCAAATTGGGTCAGGTCCGCAACGAACGTGGTGCGAGGCCATTGGTGCAGGTTGGTCGCATTTCCTTTCAGGTGTATCACCGAGCCCGCATTACCGACCAGCTCTACGCGCAAGGTGTCGGCCTTTTGCGCAGTTCCCGCGAAGGCGAGATGTGTGCTCCACGTTTCTTGTGTGATCAATTCCGGTGGGATCGAAATGCCCAGATCGAACAGTACAGGTTGCCATGCGGTCAATGATATTTGAGCGTTCAATTGCGCGACCAGCGGAACGTCTTTCGGTGTGCGGTAAGCGGTGCTCAAGTCTCTTGTGCTTGCCGATGCGGAAAGATCCAGTTTGTTGTTTCCTGCGTTGATAGAGGCACCTTCCAACGCGATGAGAGCGGGTGTTGCGTTCAGACGAAAGTGCGCGCTCAGCGGTGTTGCATTCGGGCCTCCGGTGATGTTCAGTTCGCGCACATCTGCCGCGATGCG
>JANNYL010000368.1:0-2259 GCA_031410075.1 Flavobacteriales bacterium | reverse complement strand
CATCACAAGAAGGACCATTATGGTTTTCTGGAACGCAACGACACGTTCTTTCTGATCTTTGCCATCCCGAGCATGTGTCTTTTTATGATCGGCGCGCATCTCGGGTTGCACACCCCATGGCTATGGGTCGGGCTCGGGATCCTCATTTATGGTGTGGCATACTTCTTCGTTCATGAAGTGTTCATTCATCAGCGGATCAAATGGCTGCGTTCGGCCAATTCGTCGTACTTCCTTGGCCTTAGACGCGCTCACAAAGTGCATCATAAGAGCATCAAGAAAGAAGATGGTGAATGCTTCGGCATGCTCTGGGTTCCGGTGAAATACTTCCATGAAGCCAAGAAGCAACTACGATCGAAGCGCGAGGCGTGAGCATTTGCGGATCCGCGTACACGGCTCCTCCCCAGCGCCTCAAGCATTCACATGTTCGCAAGGCACGAACAAGCGAAGGATCCAGTAAAAAAGACCCTTCTACCTTCGCCGCGCATTTCCGTCAAGGATGCCCGCAATGAGCGAACAGTTGGCACGAATAGGCAGTTGGGTGGAGCACTTGGTAAAAGCGCGCACGCGTCATGGGCTGCACTCCCCCTTTGTTTACCATCTCTGCAGTGAGGTGTTGCGAGTGAATGATGATCTGCCGGAATTCGCTGCGATCGAGGCCCTGCGCGATGACCTTCTGCTCAGTGATCAAGTGATCCGCGTGAATGACCTCGGGGCAGGCAGCAAAGTGCTGGACATGGCCATTCGCAACGTGAACGAAATAGCCAGTACCAGTTTGAAACCTGCGCGGCAGGCACAGTTGCTCTTTCGGATCGCGCGCCACTTCGAGCCGAGGACGGTCTTGGAGCTCGGTACGAGCTTCGGGCTCAGCACGCTCTACCTCGCGAGAGGAGCAGAGCATGGGCTTGTAACCACCGTTGAAGGCTGCCCACAGACCTACCGCATAGCGCAGCACCATTTCGAGCGATTACGGCAAAAGAACATTGACCCTTTGCTGGGAAGCTTTCGGAGCCGTTTACCGGACATTCTGCGCCGAGTGGAGAAGCTGGACATGGTTTTCATAGATGGTCACCACGCGCAAGCCCCTACGCTGGAGTATTTCGAACTATGTGTGGCGAAGGCGCATAACGATAGCGTTTTCGTCCTGGATGATATCCACTGGAGCCGTGGCATGGAGGCGGCTTGGGAAACGGTCAAAAGGCATCCGCGGGTTACAGTTACAATAGACCTTTATGATCTCGGACTCGTGTTCTTCAGGAAAGAACAAGCGCCCCAGCATTTCAGACTTCGATATTGAGATAGATGAAGATCTACACACGCACCGGCGATAAGGGACAAACCAGCCTATTAGGAGGAACGCGCGTACCCAAGGACCACGCGCGGATCGAGGCCTATGGAACGATCGACGAACTGAACAGCCACCTCGGCATGCTTCGCGATCTGGCTGGTGCTGCACAGAAAGACCTGCTCATCACCATTCAGGAAAACTTGTTCAGCATCGGTTCTCGACTGGCTTCAGCAAGCGAGCTGGAAGCAGACAAATTCAAGGTGCCACATTTGGAGGAAGCCGACATCAGCATGTTGGAAGCGGCCATGGACAGTATGGACAAGGACCTACCCGAAATGCGGAATTTCATTTTGCCGGGTGGGCATCCAGCGGTTTCGCAAGCGCACATCTGCCGAACCATTTGTCGCCGGGCTGAGCGGTTGGTGGTGCGAATAGCCGAGCAAGAACAGCTTCCTGAAAGTATTATCCGCTACTTGAATCGTCTTAGCGATCTGCTCTTTGTACTGGCCCGCTGGCTGTCAAAACAAGCCAATGCCGAGGAAATTCCTTGGAAGCCTCGCGGCTGATCTTGCGCAAACCCTCGTTTACGTAAGGGAAAGTCCTTTTTTTCAAACGGTTGAAAAGTCGCGGTTGACGGTATCAATGCCCGTCTATATTTGCGGCCCTGTAAAAAAAACCGCAGCCCCACGTACCATGTACTGGACGCTTGAACTTGCCTCATACCTCGAAGACGCACCTTGGCCCGCCACCAAGGACGAGCTGATCGACTTCGCCATGCGCACGGGCGCCCCGCTTGAAGTGGTGGAAAACCTGCAAGCCATCGAAGACGATGAGGAGGTTTTCGAGAGTATCGAAGAGATATGGCCGGACTACCCGAGCAAAGAGGACTTCTTTTTCAACGAAGACGAATACTGAGCCCAGCCGAAAGCCTTGAAAGCCCTTCCTCCCTCCGGTGGAAGGGCTTTTGCTTTGGC
>JANNYL010000367.1:0-8269 GCA_031410075.1 Flavobacteriales bacterium | reverse complement strand
ATCAAGGACTGCGACTGGGTGATCGAGGTCGTTGTTGAAAGGCTCGACATCAAGCAGCAGGTGTACACCAACGTGGAGAAGCACCGCAAGCCGGGCACACTGATCACCACGAACACCAGCGGCATCCCGATCCATGCCTTGCTCGAAGGCCGCAGCGAGGACTTCCAAAAGCACTTCTGCGGCACGCACTTCTTCAACCCACCGCGCTACCTGCCGCTGCTGGAGATCATCCCCGGCGCCAAGACGGATCCCGCGGTGCTCTCCTTCCTTGAGGAGTATGGCTCACGCGTGCTCGGCAAGGTCACGGTGCTGTGCAAGGATTCGCCCGCGTTTATTGCGAACCGCATCGGCGTGTTCGGCATCATGGGCCTGTTCCACTTGGTGGAAGAGATGGGCCTTACCGTGGAAGAGGTCGATCGATTGACCGGTCCCGCCCTTGGACGCCCGAAGAGCGCGACGTTCCGCACAGCGGATGTGGTGGGCCTCGACACGCTCGTGCACGTCGCGAAAGGCGTGCAGGAGAATTGTCCGAAGGATGAGCAGAATGCCACGTTCGCGCTGCCCGGCTACCTGAAGCAGATGGTCGAGAAGAACATGCTCGGCAGCAAGACTGGCAAGGGCTTCTTCTTCAAGGATCGCTCAACGCCCAAGGGCGACATCCTCGCGCTGGACCTGAAGACGCTGGAGTACCGTCCGCAGGTGAAGCCCAAGTTTGCCACGCTGGATGCGGCGAAGAAGGAGGACAACCTCGTGAAGCGTACCGCGATCCTCTACGCGGGCTCCGACAAAGCCGGCGAGTTCTACCGCAAGAGCTTCCACGGGCTCTTCGCCGACGTGAGCCACCGCATCCCGGAGATCACCTATCAGCTCTACAAGATCGACGACGCCATGCGCGCGGGCTTCGGTTGGGAGCTGGGTCCTTTTGAAACGTGGGATGCGATCGGCGTGAAGACCGCACTCGATGCGATGAACGCTGCGGGAGTAAAAGTTGCGCCGTGGGTGAATGAGATGATCGCCGCAGGCAACACCAGCTTCTACAAAATGGAAGGCGGCAAGCGGCTCTACTACGACATCCCGAGCAAGAGCTACAAGCCGGTGCCGCGCGCCGAAGGCACGATCGTGCTGAGCGAACTGCCCGAAAGCAGCATCGTGTGGAAGAACAGTCTGGCCCGCGTGTACGACATCGGCGATGGCATCCTCGCGGTAAGCTGGGGCGGCAAGATGAACGTCATCGGCGCGGAGGTGATCCAAGGACTGAACAAGGCGATCGATCTCGCGGAGGCGAGCTACAAGGGCCTTGTGGTCTACAACGATGGCGCGCTCTTCACCGCCGGCGCCAACGTGGGCATGATCTTCATGATGGCCGTGGAGCAGGAGTACGACGACCTGGACATGGCCATCCGCACCTTCCAGAACACGATGATGCGCATGCGGCATTCTTCGATCCCCGTGGTGGCTGCACCGCACCAGCTCTGCCTCGGCGGCGGCACCGAGCTCTGCCTGCACGCGGACAAAGTGGTGGCGCATGCCGAGACCTACATGGGCCTCGTGGAATTCGGCGTGGGCGTGATCCCCGGCGGTGGCGGCAGCAAGGAATTCGCGCTGCGCCTCAGCGACGAACTGAAGGAAGGCGACATCCGCATCAACGCGCTGCGCGAGCGCTTCCTCACCATCGGCCAGGCCAAGGTGAGCACCAGCGGCGAAGAAGCCTTCGCCCTCGGCTACCTGCGCCGCGGCACCGATGAAGTGATCGTGAGCCGCGCGCACCAGCTGGCCTACGCCAAGGAATGCGCGCTCGACCTCTGGGAGAAGGGCTACACCAAGCCGCCCATGCGCACGGACATCAAGGTGCTCGGCCGCGAAGGCCTGGGCATCGTGTACATCGGCGCCAATACCATGCAGAGCGGCAATTACATCAGCGAGCACGACACGCTGATCTCGCAGAAGCTGGGCCACGTGCTCTGCGGCGGCGACCTCAGCGAACCCACGGAAGTCAGCGAGCAGTACCTGCTGGATTTGGAGCGCAAGACCTTCTTGGAACTCTGCATGCAGCGCAAAACGCTGGAGCGCTTGCAGTCGATCATCACCAGTGGGAAAGTGTTGCGGAACTGAACGCCGAACGCGATGAAGACGGATGTGAGCACCTGGATTGATCACGAATCACTGGCTTTCAGTGACTCGTACTTCGAGCTCATTAATCTCAATGATTGTGTTGCTCGCCCTAACTCGAACAACTACGACTTTAACACAGAACTAGTCTTCACGAATTGCACGATTGACACGTTCTCTGTTCCGGCACGCATGGTTGGAAAGAAGATCAGCTTTCACAAGTGTCGCATTGGCAATCTGATGTGTAGCTGGTCGTATTTCTTCGAGGGTGTTCAGATCCACGATTGCACAGTGCTTGGTGAAACGTCCTTCAACGCTGGAGTCCACAATCAGGCTCCAAATCGATTCGAGATCCTCCGTTCCACATTCGAAGGCTACGTGGACTTCTTTGACGTCTACTTCAAGGGGCCCGTTGTGATATCCAAGAACGACTTCAAGGGCGGAACCAATCTGGGGATCTATCTAAAAGTGCCGTTCGGCATTGATGAAGGCATTCCGTGTTTGGTTGAAGACAACCTCGGTGACTTGTCGAAATATGCCGATGATGACCCTATGCGCCCGAAGCACTAGAACTCCGATCATGACAAGAGCACATGATATCTCGGCACTCCGCGTGAGGGATAGAAGCGGAAAGCCCGGAGGCCTGTCTTCAGGCCGAGTCTTTGCGGATAGCCCACGTGAGACATGGATGCTGATCGAGGCAACGTCGCCTTCAATTCCCTCGAATTCGAGGGAATTGGGAACGCGGCCGACTGCAACAGCGAATTGAGTCACCATGGCTGAGAAGAAGCGCACCCGTCCCATCGACATCGAGATCGACAAGCTGACGAACTCGATCGAAGAGGCCGCGACCGGCAAGTCAATGGCGACGCGTGTCGGTCGTGTGCTTCCGGAGGACAAGCTGATACGCGCGAGCGACTGGCGTTTTGACTGGCTGAAGGAGATGCGCCAACCCGGCCATGAGGTGTACGCCTTGACGGCCGAACCGCACTACGGCGTGCCCCAAGGCCTGATCAGCATTGAGGACAAGGGCGATCACATCCACATGCATCTGCTGGAGAGCGCACGGTTCAACCAAGGCAAAGGCAAACTCTTCCTCGGCGTGCCGCCGAACCTGGTCGCCCACGCCTGCCGCATTTCATTCAAGAGAGGCTATGGTGGCGTGTTAGCTTTCGTAGCGAAAACGAAGCTGCGTCAGCACTACATCGCCACACTCGGTGCCCAAGTGCTGCGTGGCGACCGCTTGTACATCGGCACAGACAGGGCCGCCGAACTAGTTGAACGATACTTCAAGCCATGAAAGCGAAACCCATCATCGAACCCAAGGAAGTGGACTTGGTTCTCGAAGGCGGCGACATGACAGCGACCGACCTCAAAACGTTCCGTGCGATGCTGAAGAAGTCGCAGGCAGCCATTGAACGCGCACAGAAGAAGGTTTCCGAGTTGCCCGGTATCGATGAACCAGTCCCCACCCTTGCACAACTGATCACATTACAGCGCAAGCAAGAAGAGGAGGCTGCCAGCAAACGCCGTGCACTCCCGGCACGCATTCAGGAAGTGGACGAGAGTGGGATCGGCGGCGAACAATCGCCACAAGAGAGCGCCTATGTGAGCGCCTATCTCTGGAGTTCGCAGCAGTCGAAAATGAAGACCTATGGCTTTGGCCCGACGATCACCATGGCTAAAGAACCTGCTCCACCCCGCTGGAGCAAAGCCCGACCAAAGTCCAAACGCACCAAATCATGAACGCATACATCATCGCCGGTTTCCGCAGCGCCGTGGGCAAAGCCCCGCGCGGCAAGTTCCGTTTCACGCGTCCGGACGACCTGGCCGCCAACGTGGTGCAACACCTCGTGAAGAGCGTGCCCAACCTGGACGTGACCCGCATCGAGGATGTGATCGTGGGCAACGCCACACCCGAGGCCGAGCAGGGCCTGAACGTGGGCCGCATGATCAGCCTGATGGGCCTGAACACCGACAAGGTGCCGGGCATGACGGTGAACCGCTATTGCAGCAGCGGCAGCGAGACGATCGCCATTGCGAGCAGCAAGATCCATAGCGGCCTCAGCGACATGATCATCGCCGGCGGCGTGGAGTGCATGAGCCCGATCCCCTTCGGCGGCTGGCGCATCGTGCCGAACTACGAAGTGAGCAAGGTGAACCCCACCTACTACTGGGGCATGGGCCTCACCGCCGAGGCCGTGGCGCGCGACTTCAAGGTGAGCCGCGAGGATCAGGACGCGTTCAGCCTGCACAGCCACGAGAAAGCGCTGGCCGCCATCGCCGCCGGGCGTTTCAAGGAGGACATCGTGCCGGTGGAAGTCGAGCAGGTGTACCTGGACGAGAAGGAGAAACGCCAGGTGAAGAAGTACGTGGTGGACACCGATGAAGGTCCGCGCGCGAGCACCCTGGAAGGACTTGCGAAACTGAAACCGGTGTTCGATGCGAAGGGCAGCGTAACGGCGGGCAACAGCAGCCAGACCAGCGACGGCGCGGCCTTCGTGCTGGTGGTGAGCGAGCGCATGCTGAAGGAACTGAACGTGAAACCGATCGCCCGCCTCCTCTCCTATCACGTGGCCGGCGTGGAGCCGCGCATCATGGGCATCGGTCCGGTGGCCGCGGTGCCGAAGGCCGTGGAAAAGGCAGGCCTGAAGCTGAAGGACATCGAGCTGGTGGAACTGAACGAGGCCTTCGCGAGCCAGAGCCTCGCCGTGATCCGCGAGCTGGGGCTGGACCCGAGCATCGTGAACGTGAACGGCGGCGCCATCGCGCTGGGGCATCCGCTGGGCTGCACAGGCGCAAAGCTTTCAGTGCAGCTTTTCAATGAGATGCGCCGCCGCAAGCAGAAGTACGGGATGGTGACGATGTGCGTGGGGACGGGGCAGGGGGCGGCGAGTGTTTTTGAGTTGTTGAATTGATGGAAACCCTGGCAATGAGGTCCCGGATCGCCTTTATATGCATCGCACTGAGTGCGCTGGCTTGGAGTTCCGGGTCTGGTCCAAACGGCAAGTGGCGTTTGGACCTCATTGTGCTGAATGGCGATACCATCTTCCTCGCTGCTGACAGCAGCTATTCCGTTCGGCACAACCTGAATACCCCGGGACTGAACCTTCGATCCAAAGCGGATAGTTCGGCGGCGCTTTCCGCCTCGCTCGAACGATTCCATATCAACCGCGAGACGTTCATCCAACTCGGCAACGAGGCCAATGTGGTCATGACCAAGGTGAGGAGCGGTGGTCGCATCTACCCGAACGAACTGGATTCTGGCAGCTACGAGATGCGGAATGATACTGTGGTCTTCACCATTCGGACGAGGCGCGACTATCAATTCGCTCTGGTACACGACCCCAAGCGCGGCATCCTTCATCTGACGGATGGCACGCCGGATCACATGGTCTATCAGGAATACAGGAAGGACCAATGAAGCCCGCGCCCTGCATCGTATGTTGTTCAATGCGCGCTGACGAAGAAGCCGTCACCCGCTGAAACCATGAGCGCCCTGCTACCCTCCGCTACTCTCTTCGAGCAACACCAGATCCGTCGGCTCTATGATGATGCCACGGAGACGTGGTGGTTCTCGGTCGTTGATGTCATCCAAGCCCTCATTCAGCAGCCCGACTTCCAAGCCGCGCGCAACTACTGGAAAGTGCTGAAAGGCAGGCTGGCCAAGGAAGGCAGCCAGTCGGTTACAAATTGTAACCGACTGAAACTGCAGGCTGCCGACGGCAAGAGTTACCTCTCGGATGTGGCCACTGCCGACACTCTTCTTCGGCTCATCCAATCCATACCCAGCCCCAAGGCCGAGCCGATCAAACTCTGGCTGGCGAAGGTGGGCTACGAGCGCATGCAGGAGATGGCCGACCCAAGCCTATCCGTTGATCGCGCCCGCGAACTCTGGCTGAAGCATGGCCGCAGCGAGAAGTGGATCCAACAGCGGATGATGGGCCAGGAGACGCGCAACAAGCTCACCGACTACTGGAAGGACCACAACATCAAGCGTCCTCGTCCCGGTTCATCGGGAGAAGGTGAAGAGTTCGCGATCCTCACCAACATCATCCACCAAGAGTGGAGCGGAGTGACGGTGAAGGACCACAAGTCCATCAAGGGCCTGAAGACCCAGAACCTCCGCGACCACATGACCGAAGCCGAGCTGATCTTCACGGCACTGGCCGAAATGAGCACGCGGCAGATCGCCGAGACCGAGCAGGCCGTTGGCATGCCGAAGAACAAGGTGGCCGCGCGAAAAGGCGGCGGCATCGCGAAGAAGGCGCGGCTGGAATTGGAGCAGCGCACTGGGAAGGCGGTGGTGTCGGGGAGCAATTTCCTGCCACCGGGGAAGAAACGGATCTCCACAAGCAAGAAGAAATGATGGGAACCCGCACCCTCATTTGCCTAGCCTTCGGCTCGCTGCTCCTCCTCTCCTGCAACGGCCAGCCCACGAGCAAGGCACCGGTGCTGATCATGAACGATACGGTCCCGATCCCGACCGAATGGTTCTTGAAACTCGACTACCCTGGGCAGCTCTGCCATTGGGTACGCCACATGCGCGAGGACAGGAGCGGAACGCTGTGGTTCGGCACCAACCACTACGGACTGATCCGCTACGCGAACGATACGCTGGAATACCTCGCCGATAGCGCAGGCATAACCACTGGCCGCATCAACGGGATCGTGGAAGGCGCGGACGGCATCCTATGGGTTGCCACGGATGGTGAAGGGCTGTTCAAATACGACCCCTCGACACGCTACTCCGCGCGCCATGGTTTCAGCCAGTTGACCACAAAGGATGGCCTGCTGCACAACGAGGTCGGGAACATGGCCATGGGCCGCGATGGCGTGCTGTGGGTCGGGACGATGAACGGGCTGTGCACATACGACGGCCGCACATTCACAGCGATCGACCTGCCGCCGAACACTGCAGTGGACTCTGTGGGCGGACTATCGCCCAAACGCATCACGTGCGTCATGGCGGACAGTCAAGGAAAGATCTGGTTCGGGCGCGAAAGGGATGGGCTCTTAGTGATCGATCCGAAGGAGACCGGACCGCGCAGGATACTCATCCACTACACCGTGGAAGATGGCCTGTCCGACAGCAGCGTCTCCGGCATGATGGAGGACAGCAAGGGCAGGCTCTGGCTCGGGAGCATGTTCGGCGGTGTGAGCCTCTTCGACCCTTCAGCAGTTGATGAAAAAGGCACCAAGGCGTTCACCAACTTCACGAAGGACGGCGTGATCCAAGGAGTTGAAACAGGTGCGTTCTATGAAGACCGGTCGGGCCACATCTGGTTTGCCGCGGAGCACCAGGGCGTTTTCCGCTACGATGGGACGAGCTTCACGAACTACGGCCCCAAGGACGGCTTGAGCTCAGGCGGGATCTTAGCCATCATGGAATATCGGGAAGGTCGTTTCTGGTTCGGCGGTTTCGGTGGGCTCTTCCGTTTCGATCGGAAGACCTCGCGGTTCACGCCGGTGGGGAAGCAGGGTCCTTGGAACTAGGACGATCGTGGATACGCGGGAGTTGGTGGGGTGGATCGTGCGCCTTTCCAACTGAGCGTTCGGAGGGTCATCTTGCGTTGGTGTGTCATCGGAGGCCATTCGGAGGAAGGGCGTACAACGGTCCATCTCCGACGACCGAAAAAAAATCCAAGAGCCACCCAACCCGGGTCCTGACTTCCGGGTGTATGCAGGTGAAGGATGAACCCTTAACCCTGTACGAGCATGAGATCCATAACACGAACCCTGGCTTTGAGCTTGGGTGTTCTATTGACAGCGGCCACGGTGAACGCCGCGTCCGCTGACCTGCGCCTTGTAAGCTTGCCACCCGGTGGAGACTCCCTCAACATTGATTGTTTGGGCATACCGAACGGGCCCAACCAACCAGGTTCCTTTTGCTCGGTATTCCTGGGTGATTCCATCTTCTTCACGGGCGAGTGGAACATCTTCTGCGAATGCGTGCAGACCATGGACTCCACCGTCTATGACTGCCTACAGATCCCGAACGGGCCGAACATGCCGGGTACACCTTGCCAGACCTTCGGCGGTGATTCCACATGGGTGAATGGCAGCTGGAGCCCGTTCTGTGAGTGCATCGCGAGCGATTCCACCCTATACGACTGCTTGGGTATTCTGAACGGGCCCAACCAACCGGGAACCTCCTGCG
>JANNYL010000366.1:0-9073 GCA_031410075.1 Flavobacteriales bacterium | reverse complement strand
GTACCGGTGAAGAAACCCCTGATGCTCCTGGCGACACTTCCACGTGTGGTGGGTCCTGGAGAAACGGTAGATCTGCCCGTAACCGTGTTCGCCATGGATGCTAAGGTGAAGAACGTTCAGCTGAAGTTGGATGCGAACGATTTCTTCACTGTTGAAGGGTCCAATACGCTCGCCCTGACCTTCCAGAAAACGGGTGATCAGGTGGCTGTCTTCAGAGTGAAAATGGCCGAACACATCGGCGTTGGAAAAGTGAAACTCACGGTGGAGGGTGCAGGTGAACGTGCCACACAGACCATTGAGATCGCTGTGCGACAACCCAACCTTCCGCAGACAGACCAGACGGAAGGAGTTGTGGATGCTGGCAAGAGTTGGGAGGACACACCCAAACCCGTTGGGATCCTTGGAACGAACAGCGCCTACCTCGAGGTGAGCACCATTCCCGCTGTGGATCTTGGTTATCGATTGAAATACTTGATCGATTACCCCCATGGGTGCATCGAACAAACCACGAGCGCCGCCTTCCCGCAGCTCTTCCTCGCCAATGTGATCGACGTGGATGCACGCACCGCCCAAGAAATGCGCGCCAATGTGGAAGCTGGCTTGCATCGTCTGCGACTATTCCAACAACCGAATGGCGGTTTCAGCTACTGGCCTGGTGAGGACGGCGTGAATGACTGGGGCACGAATTACGCCGGCCACTTCTTGATCGAGGCGGATAGAGCCGGGTACAAGGTGCCGGTGAACATGAAAACGAAATGGATCGCCTACATGCGAAGTGCGGTGCGTGACTGGTCGCCTAATGCGGATGCAGGCTGGAGTTATAACGGACGACAGCTGACCCAGGCCTATCGGCTCTATGTGCTGGCACTTGCCAACGCCGCTGACCAAGCAGCAATGAACAGACTGCGCACCGATCCGCAACTTGGAGCTGAAGCCAAGTGGATGCTGGCTGCGGCATACGCCCTCAACAACAACAAGAAGGTGGCGAAGGAGATCGTGGCCGGTCTTTCTTCAACCGTATCCCCTTACACGGAAATGAGCTATACCTACGGAAGCGACTTGCGGGATGAGGCGATCATCGCTGAAGCCCTGTTGCGCATGGATGATCGCACAACAGGAGCAGTTGTGGTAAAGCGCATAGCCGAACACTTGGGTACCGATGGCTGGTACAGCACGCAAAGCACCGCGTGGGGCCTGCTCGCGATCAGCCGATTGGCGACCGCCGACGAATTGGGCAAAGGTGTCAGCATCTCCGTTACCGTGAATGGCAAGGCAGAGAACCGCATGAGCAAGAAAAGCGTGATGCGAATTGAACTTCCTGTGCCGGATGGAAAGAAGAAAGTTGCCGTCACCAACACAGGGAAAGGCATCCTGTATGTGCGTACAGTTCGCACCGGAACGCCGATGCCAGGTGCTGAAAGCCCTGCCAGCAATGGCCTTGCAGCGGATGTCCGATACCAACGGATGGATGGCACAATGCTCGACCCATCAACGCTGGAACAAGGCACCGATTTTCAAGCGGTGGTCACCATTCAACATCCGGGTATCCGGGGTGACTACCAGGAAATGGCGCTCACGCAGGTATTCCCCAGCGGGTGGGAGATCCGCAACAGCCGATTGGAAGGCACCGAAAGCGCGCAACAGAACAGCTGGTTCCAGTACCAGAATATCCGCGATGATCGTGTGATGACGTACTTCAGTATCGGATCCCGCCAACAAGCCACCTATCGCGTGTTCTTGAACGCGTCGTATATCGGTCGCTTCTACCTGCCTCCTACCGTTTGCGAAGCCATGTACGATAACACGGTGAACGCACGCAGCCCCGGCCGTTGGGTGAATGTTGTAAAAGTCGGCGAAGGGCGAGCTGCGAAGTGACCCATCATGCGATCCGTTCGTGCAGGACACGATCGGAACTGAAGAGGGCGCGCCGAACAGCGCGCCCTCTTCGTATTCATGGCGTTGCAGTGATCCTTTGCGATCACTACCTGATCACTATCCGCAAGATCTGTGTGCTCAACCCATCCACATGCAGAACGTAGGATCCTGCTGCTATCCCGGCCGTGTTCATGGTCTGAAGTCCATTGCGTTCGACACGCTGTTGCATTATAGTACGACCCTGCACGTCGAGCAAACGCATTGACTTCGAACCTTCGGAAAGACCGTCAACATTCAGCACACCATCAACGGGAACAGGCCAAGCCCGCAATCCCTGAGTGCTGTGTTCACTGATAGAAGAGATCAGATCAGCTTCATCGCAGATCGTGAAACTACCCGCTTGAGCACCACCGCTGTTCCATACTCGGATGTAATAGGTCGCATCGGTCTGCAATCCGGAAAGTTGGATCGGCCCCAGCTGAGGATCATAGCATTCCGTGAACGATGCCGGATCACAGGCAGTGTAAACAGCAACACCCAGATCACCGGAAGAAAGACTTGCGATCGTGATCGTATGTGAACTTGATGGGCCCGTTGGTAGCGCGTACCAAACATCGGCCGCAACGCCGAACGGATCGCATGGCGGATTGGGCCACGCACTTCCGTAAGCACAAACGTTGGACCCGCTCAAGGGCACGCAACTACCGGTCAGTTGTGGAAGAAGAAGTTCGGCATTCTCGCAATCGTCGTTCACCACAGAAGGAGTGCACGGCTCCGCACATGTCATGCTCAACGTATAAGTCCCGGTTTCACCATTGTATCCATGGACAATGGCCCGATAAACGATCCCCGGCTCGGACGAGAATGACAACGTTGACGTTGTGCCGCATCCTTGCGAGTCGTCATTCCCAGCTACACAGATCGGCTCCGCGCAGCTCCCGCTGTAAACGCTGATCTTGGTATCGAAATTCGCCTGATCACACGTGGTCAAGGTGATGTCATTGCCATCGCCGGTGAACGTGTACCATAGTCCAGGTGCCTCGGTGTAGGCAGAACCGCATGCAAGACCGGGAATGAAAATGCTCTCGGTGGTATTGCCGGTTACATCCTGTCCGCAGGCGATCGGCAGCGCACCTTCGCAAAACGCGTTCAACGCGACCGGGTCCGTGAGCGTTGTGAAGCCCACCGGACCACGCGTATAGCTCAGATCACCTCCACCACAGTCTTCGGTGAGGTAGACATCATAATCTGTTGCTGGATCCAAGCCAGGCAAAGTCACAGGAGGTCCATCCATGCCTATTTGACCCGTGACAAGTGTGCCTGTACCTGGAGCAAAACCAGCTAAGCCATATTCCACGGTGAAAGAAGCACCTGCATTGCCAGGGGTCCAATAGAGAAATGCTTGGGCATCCGCCGTAGTCGCGAAAATGCCGGTCGGTGGCGCGCAACTCGGGCAATCCATGAACAACCCGAACGCACCCACATCCCCATTGTACCCTTGCACGAGAACCGAATACGTGATAGTTGCCGTGGCCGTAAAGATCACCTCACTGCCAAGACCACATCCGAAAGCACCATCATCGTTCCCTGCGACGCACTCCAATGCATCACAATCACCTGTATAGACATTGATCCGGGTATCGTAATCGAAATCCGCACAAGTGCTCAGCACTACCGTGCCTTCCACGCCAGAAAAGCTGTACCAAACACCAGGTGCGGTTACACCAGTACCACAACCCGGAGCAACATCGTCTTGAGCGCCGATCGTACTTCCCAGTGTCGTGCTTCCACAGGTGATGGTGACCGGCGATTCGCAAAAGTCATTTGCAGGTCCAGCTCCCTCTGTGATCCCGTGCCAAGGACCGGTGAATGGCGCAGTGCTTCCTCCATTGCAGGTGATGCTTATGTACATGTCGTATTCCGTGTTCCCCTCCAAGCCGCTCAATTCAACTGGTGGTTGTACATCACCTTGTACACCGGTGATCACGATGCCCGTGCCTTGGGTGAAGCCAGCAGGGCCATACTCCAGAACGAATGTCGCTCCCGAAACAAGCACAGGCCAATCAACGGACAAGGTTTCAATTCCTGCTGTTATGGTTGGGTCGGCAATGGGGCAATCATGAACCAGTAGCTGCCATTCGAAACCCGCAGCGGAGTATCGATCATCCCATTCAATGAAGTAGGTGGTGCCCGACGTTATCGGGATATTCGCAAGCAAACTACTGCCCGGCGGATAGCCTTCAGGACAACCGTCATCATCATTCCCCAACAACGTCAACGCGCCGCAGTCACCTGTGTGCACGAACACACGTGTATCAATCAGCGAGCCGCAACTGAACACGGTCATGTATGCGTCCACATCGGAAGTGAACACGTACCAATCGGCGTTCTGGGCATCACTTTGTGTAGCACCTCCGCCTGCTGTTGGTCCATCGGCCGTATAAGTTCCAGGAACAACGGATTGAGCAGTGGAGCAGGTCTCTCCTTGTGCGAAAACGGTCGGTGTGCACAACAGAAAAGAGAACGGCAGTAATGCGTTACTGAATTTCATGATCACAGTTGATATGCGCCGAAGATATCCCGAACAACCAACCCCTCACTCCTTCTTCTTCTTCGCGCGTTTTCGGGGTATCCGATCCGGGTCGCTGTGGAAGAAATAGCGCAGATCAACGGTCAAATAACTTCCGCCAATGCCACCTTTTATCAACGTCTCGACGAAACCGCGATCGTACCACCGCACCTCTGCTTGCCCCATGTTGCCGAAAGGCCTGTGATATGTGGCGCCCAAATAGATCGTGCCGCTTTTGCGTGTTCGGTATTCCGCACCGATGTTCCCTACCACGCCGAACTGAGCCCAATTGTTACGCGCCAAATACACCGTGCTTTCATCGAGCACCACTTCTGCGTCACTTGGGTACATGTCCAAACTGAACCCAATGGCGTTGTTCATGAAGGTTCGTTCCCCAAGACGAATGAACACCAACGCCATTGCGGGGATCTCGTATCCAATGAAGCGTAATTTGTTCTGCTCCCGGTAACCAGAGGTGTCGTTCGCCACTGATATTTCGAAGCGCCGATCGATCTTGCTGATGCCCGTCTCGAACGTGATGTTCCGCGTGATCCCGGCCCGCACCAACATACCAAATGAGAATCCACCAGTAAGCTCGAAACTACCGGTGATCTCTCCTCCCTTCAAGCGCGTTATCGGATCGAAGAATCCGAACGGGATAACCGGTTTGGCTTGAATACCGAACGACTTGATGCCCGCTTGCGCTGCGGACCCGGCATTCAGGAAGAATGTCAAAAAAACCGCGATCAGCGCTTGGGTGACACCTGAGCGAGCCGATCGGTTGGTTCGGTCGGAAGAACCATCAGCTTTTGGCCCACCTTCAAGCGGCAGACCGGAGCAAGGCCGTTCAGTGTGCATAGGATGTCGAGCGGCACTCCATATTGGTTCGCGATGGTGCTAAGATGCTCACCTTTTACAACAGTATGGAATCGGGTGCCTTTGGGGTAGGCCGCGAACGAGGAACGGGTGCGCTTGAGCACAAGTGTGTCGCACAACAGTTCACCATTGACAAGATCGATGATATGTGCAGGATCGATGGGGATCCCTTTGAAACGTGTTTCGAAATGCAAATGACTGCCTGTGCTGTGCCCACTGCTGCCACCTAGACCAACAAGTTGGCCCGCATCCACTTCATCGCCCTCTTTCACCTTGATACGGTGCAAGTGCGCATAGAACGTCTCCAACCCATTGTAGTGTCGCACCACGACCAACCGCCCAAAACCACCGAACGGTGCTGCAAAACGCACTACACCTGGGAATGCGGATCTAACCGTGTCCCAAACTTCGAGATCAAGATCAACACCGTTGTGGGCCCGTCCTTTGCGCCAGCCGAACCTGCTTGTAACGATCGGAGGCACCGGCATGCTGAACCCGCAGTAGGCATTCAGGTCTGTGAGTTGAAGTTGCAAGACTGTATCCTTCGCTGAGAGCTCGGGGCCATAGGCGTTCGGATTCACCGTATTCCATTCGCCATAGATCTCGTTACCTGGCTGTCTTACGCGCTCGCTCCAAGCCAGTAATGAACTACGGTCCACTTCTGCCAAACTGGGCTGCTGATCAACGTAAAGGTTGATCTCATTGACCAAGGCGTAAGGCACCGTATCCAGTTCAAAGAGCGAATCGATCAGCAATACCATTTCCCCTTGATCCATGCGCCTGATCCGCTGGTACAGGCGCAGGTCACGGATAAGGTCCTGAGGTGCAGGATCCAGCGTGCATAATGAATCCAGAAGTGTAGCCAGCCGATCATCCGTGAGGGCTTCTTCCTCCTCAATAAGCTTCTCATCCCCATAGACCACCACCGCGCTTACCTCTTCTATCGGGGTAGGCTGGGCCCCAAGAACTCCGGAAAGCACCGTGAATACTGCAATTATCGCAGTCCGGAGCACGCTGATATGTAAGCCACAAAGGTTCATTCCGACCCCTCTTACGGTAAAAAGGGTGCGGAAGATATCTGCGGTTCCTGAACGAGGGTCCTGATCTCGTTCAACCGGCTTATAAGGCCGTTGGATGCCTGATTATTGGCTTTTGGTCAAGCTGAACGCCTTCTCCACTTTTTCATCCACTGACTCGTCCTGAAATGGGTTTACACGAACGAGAGATCCTGCGCAGGTATAAAGAGCGTGAAGGGGCACGGATCATAGATCCGCGCCAGCAGGGGAAGCGTATCCTGTGCAAAACAGGATGACCCCGTCAGGATGGCAAAAAACAGATAGAGTCTCTTCATGATACTTGCCAGGTGAGTCGTTGTGGTCCGTCAGTCGAGGTCTACGTCTGCAGCACCCCCATATTGAACTCCCTCGTCGCCGGTGCCCCGCTGAATATCGAACATCCAGCACCGAATGACGAATGTAGAAGTGAATGCGAGCGCCGCATTTCACTTCGATGTTCGGTGTTTGTCATTCGATGTTCGTTACTCACGTCGAACACACCCATTTTGAACTCCAGCGTCGCCGCCCCGGGCATGCAGCGGATCGATCACAGAACTGGGACCGGTTCTACCTTTTCACGACACTCAACACGTAACTGGAATTCCGGGTTGTTGCACGCAATGTGTACACACCGCTGCGCAGTGCGGAGATGTCAATAACACCCGCACGGCTTCGCACGGCTTGTTGAGCGACTTCCTGTCCTTGTGCGTTGAACAGCGTGACCGCGTCAACGGTCTTCGGGGACTCGATCCTCAGGACATCATCAGCCGGGTTCGGGTATACCGAGATGGTCGATTCTTCGTTCGCCTCCGTCCCAATGCCGAACGGCGTGGTGAACAACATCCCGTCGAAGTACACCACCCAGCCGTTCGCGCCGAAAGGCGCCTGATCATCCCAACCAGCAACGTATTCTCCGTTCGGTGAAATGGCGTAGGCCGTGCCCATCCGATCGTTCGGCGCGTTGATGTCGATCCCGTTGGTCAACAGGATGTCCCGCAGGAACAGGGGCTGGCTCCCCAGCAAGGGGTGATAAACGAGCGCATCTCTCAAGAGGTCGCCGAAGTCGCCGAATTTCTGTGCATAGCCCACGGCAACGCCGGTGTTGGAAACGCTGGTGAAGATCGCGTTGTCGTAGCCTACGGGAATAGCGAAAGTGGTGAAGGAGTTCGTGTTCAGGTCGTACACGAAGGGTTGGTTGTCGAAGTCGCCGACCATCAGTGATGATGCATTGATGTCGTTCACCGCGTTCGTGGAGAACTGAGGCAATGCGGTGCTTACTTGGATTATTTCCAAGGCAGGTGTGATGTAAACGGGTATCCGTCGCGTACCGCCCGTGCCTTCATCATCGGCCCAGCCACCGATGGTGCCGTCGTTGGTGATCACATAGCCCGCCACGGCAACGTAGTCCGGACTGAAGATCTCGGTGAGCACGTTCGTTTCCGTGTTGTACTTGAAGGTCCCGAAATCGCAGCAGCCCATGGACATCTGCCCCGTTACCCATACGCCATTGGGCGAAATGCTGTACGTGGAGAACGAGGACTCCTGCGGTATCGAGCCTGGGAACCAACCGATCGGGTTCCACACGCCATTCTTCTTGTACGCTGGTTGAAAGATGAAATTGGGCTCATCGAAGAACATGGATCCGGCCACCTCGCCATTGTTGTTGATGGAGACCATTTCGGTCGCTTCCGCTTCCATCAGGGTCCACGTCTCGGTGGAGAAATCGAAGTAGGCTCCACCGCTGATCGCGATGCCACTGTCGTTCACGTCGTTGAAGCGGCTACCGAACGAACTGGCGATGTAGTAGTCCATTTGAGCAAGGCCGACGGTAGGGCACGCGCAGAGGGCCGATAACGAAAGGAGCAGTGCGTAGGGACTTCTCATGTGTTCGGGGTTGATAGCGGTTCCGAACAAAGGTAGACGCCCGCGCTGAAGCGATCGGATGACCCGCGCAGCCTTGCACGCGGCGAGCTCAGTGGTCGGGGTGATCACCGAACGCAGGGATCAGCCGAACGCTGATCGTACTCCGCTAGCTCATTCGGATCGGATCACACGGAACGTATGCCAGCCCTCCGAAGTGCTCAGCCGGATGACATAGGCGCCTTCTTCCAAGGCCGACAGGTCGAGTGTCATGCTCGAACGCCCTGCAGCCCATGTGCGCGAAAGCACATGGCGACCCAAGGCATCCAACACGTCGATGGGCAAAGGGCTCGTCGGTGCGGCCCCCTGCAACGTGAGCAGGCCTTTGGTGGGGTTAGGGTAGGCACCCCACGCATCGGTCCGCGCTTCCGCGACTCCCACCACGTTGGTGATGGTGTTGCAGACGAACTGCGCATTGTCGTACCAGGCCTGCACGCCATCGGCGCGTTGTTTCAGCGCGGCCACGCTCGCGTATGCCCCGCCGGTGGTGGCCCGCGCATGGATCACGGCCAGGTCCACGCACAGGGTATCATCGGCCGCCCACGTGAACGGGCCCGCGCCCCCCAAGCTTCGCCGGTCGGCCAAGGAATCAGAGGCCACGAAGGTGTCGCTCCATGTGCCGCCCGGGAACTGGAAGCGGCTGCTGTAGCCGGGCCCCACGTGCGGAACTCCGCCGGGTGTGCCGCTCAGCAGATCCATCAGCTCGGTGGCGAGCAGGGACTCGTCGCTGTTCTGCCAGGCACTGTGGCTGCTCATGGGCTGGTTCAGAAACTTGAAG
>JANNYL010000365.1:0-3810 GCA_031410075.1 Flavobacteriales bacterium | reverse complement strand
TCCATCAGTCGGCCGGTCATGTGGAAAATCTTGCAACCATCACGTTGGCTTACGGTGAGGCCAAAGGGTGGGCGTTCGGTAGTGGTGCTCATGGCTGTTGGGCCGAAAGTAATAGACCTCTTTCGTAATTCACGGTTGCCTGTTATACCTCACCCTTTTTCCCTCTCCCGAGGAGAGGGAGCTGATGAATTATGAACGAGGTCCAATGTTGGTTTGGCGGACTTTTTCGACACCCTGCATTGTGGGCAGCGCCCGTAAAGGTGCAACGTGTGGTGGCTTATTTCGAAGTCCATTACCTCGGCCACGGTATTTCGCACGTTCTGGATGCGCGGATCGCAGAACTCCATCACCTTGCCGCATTCGGTGCAGATCACGTGATCGTGCTGGCGAAAGCTGTGCGCACGCTCGTATTGGGCCTGTTGCGTGCCGAACTGGTGTTTGCGCACCAACCGTGCCTCCATCAACAGGTCCATGGTGTTGTACAAGGTGGCCCGGCTCACGCGGTACTTCGCCAGTTTCATACGGCCGTACAGCTTCTCGATATCGAAGTGGCCGTTCAACGCGTAGATCTCCTTCAGAATGGCGAAGCGCTCCGGTGTTTTGCGGTGCCCGCCCTGCTCCAAGTGGTCGCTGAAGAGGCGTTGTACGCTTTGCTGGATATCGGGGGAGGGCATTGGGTCGTGTGCAAAAGTAACCGCTGCCGCTGACTCTGTTCTCCTTCAGGTCAGCATTGCCTGTTGCACCTGTTCACCGCACCAACACCTTCCGCACCGCAGTACTACCTACCTTATCGCTTAGGTGCAGTACATAGGCTCCTGGCGCCACAGTGCCCAGCACTAAAACAGCTTGGCCTTGTGTCATGATCACGCGCTCGTCAAGAACGATCTTCCCTTGCGCAGCCGTTAGCTGCCAAAACAATTCGGTGTTGCTGGTACCCCAACGCACGTTAAGCACTTCACCAGCCAGCACGGGATCCGGGTATACGACCAACTGCGTCGCATCTGCGCGCTCACTTACACCTACGTCGCAGGAGCCGAGGTAGACGTCATCGAGATAGTATGTCGATCTGTTGAACCATGAATGCCAACCAACGAAGACAGTATCGGCCAACAATGCCTCCCCTTTGAGGAAATTGCCTAAAGTCAATTGACGTTCACCACCAAGGGCAACAAATGAAGCCTCCATGAGCGACCACCCGTTGGTTCCAACATTGGAGGTGTTGAACACCATCTGAGCTGTTTCAGCCCAAACACTGTCTTCATCGTTTGCAATTTCAGGGATGAGCGTTGTGACAATACCATGAAATGTATTCGTCCTCCATGTACTGCTGTCACCAAGGCTTAACCAGAATTGAACACAATACTCACCTGTTGTCAAGGGCGGGGTGAAGGTTGCGGTTACATAGCTCTTGAAATTTTCGAATGCAGTAGTATAGGTTATCAACGCCAAGTATCCTTGCCCACCATGTGCTGGTTCAGTACCCAGTAGATTTATTGGAACGCCTGAGTAAATATCTTGTGGAGGAGGGCTGCATGCATTGAAATAGGGTGGTGCAGAACAACCCCAAGGCAGCAACCAGTCGTTAAGTATTGAAAAATTCGCTCCTTGCGAACAATCATTGATGTCCTCAAAACCTGAATCGGGAATTCGGTTCTGCCCGTAACTGTTTGGTACCCCAGCGCATAAGGCAACGAGCGCACCCCAACGTACTAGACGAATGAGCCTTGGTGAATTCATCGCAGGTGTTCGCGTAAGTGAATGAAAGTAAGTGCTCGCGTGTCGCGAGTGCGCTGTCTTTCAAATGTAGGCGGCTTTGGCTTTCGAATCGCGAAGCATGGCTTCTAAAGCGGCCATGATCGCAGAAGGCCCCCACACTCGCCAGTGTTCTAAGTAATGAGAACTATGCGTTCATGGTTGAACGGGCTGGGGATACTTCTGGCTCATAGGCCGAAACTCCATATGAACCTCGCGCATAGGTCAGCCGAATTAGAGCGACGAAGACTCGTCGCAACAACAGCGTGGGTATCCAAGATGCAAATACTCAACCTTTGCGCCAATGCGATGCTAGGCCTGTGGGCTGCTCGCTTTGCAATGAAAGAATAGGGGTCATCGCGGCTTGCAATTCTACTATCTGTTGACTTCCTTCGATTCTCTTCATAACCACCCACCACCATGCAACATGTTGCGTATTCTATCGCCCTTTGCTTGTCGTTGAGTGTCTTGCCACTATACGCGCAGTTGGGTCCGACGCATTATGCCACACAGGCACACACTGCCGAGGACATCGAAGGATGGGGCGTCACACTTAGCGGACCGGTTGGCAGAACGGAAGGTTCAGCTGCTGTGAACGGGTCTGGAGGCGGTACCTATACCATCCCGATCCAGATGCCACCAGGTACCAACGCTATGCAGCCGCATTTGGCGCTTGCATACAATTCGCAAGCAGGAAATGGCCAATTGGGCTTGGGTTGGAGCCTGTCCGGAATGAGTTCTATTACGCGTGAGGGCCAGGATGTGTTTTCAGATGAAGCCTATACCCCGATAGAGTTCACATTGGATGACCGCTACCTGTTGGATGGGCAACGGCTCATCGTTACGAATGGAGGCGCTGAAGGTGTGGATGGAACGATTTACGACACCCGGTCTGCCACCTTCATGATTATGAAGGCCAACGGTTCTTTTGGTCATGGCCCGGACTATTTTACGGCGGTCACCAAGGACGGAATGCGCTATTGGTATGGTGAGGGCAACGCCAAGCTTCTCACTGACGATGGCACCGAGGCGCTTGCATGGCGGTTGAGCACAGCCATGGACCCGAACGGCAACTACATCACCTACACCTATGAGGAGGATCCCGAGACAGACTATAACGAACACTATCTCACGAGTATCAAGTACACAGGGAACAGGGATGCGGGGATTCTTCCTTACAACGAGATCGCGTTCATCTACTCCCGCCGGGCCGACGTATCAACCGCGTATGTGGATGGTAATGCGTTCCATACGGCGAGGTTGCTGGATGCCATCCGCATAACTACCGAGGATGGGCACCAAGGGTTCCACGTGCGCAGATACATCCTGACCTATGCTCAGCGATTGTTGGGAGCATCCTATCTGGACCAAGTAGAGGAGACAGGCACCGAAGTGAACGAACTTTTCCGTGCGACCATCTTCCAGTACAATGAACCCGGGGTGGAAATGACCCGCACACCGAATGCGACACTTAGTGGCAACTACGTGGACATTTTTACCGGAGACTACGATGGCAACGGCATCTCTGATGTTCTCAAGGTTGACTTCTTTTACAATCCTGACTTCAATTATGCCAAATGCCATACAGGTCTGCATGTATACATGAATGGTGCGACTAGCTCCACTTATGATTCACAGTTTTCCGGATATGTAGGCACTGGTGCGCAAGTGCAAGTTCTCCTGCAGAACGGCCTCACCAACAATGTGATATCGACCGATCTGAATGGAGACAAGATGGATGATATTGTCGTGTGGTGGATCGCATATGACTACAGTGAGGACAAGTGGAAGTATGGAGGCACTTTCACGTATACTAGTCATTCCAACCCAACTGATGCAGAATTCACTACAGAAGTACTGCCCCTACCGAGTCAAACCTATCGATGGCTGGACGTTCCAAGGGATTATATAACGACTGCGGATTTTAACGGGGACGGTGAGGCGGAGATCTTCACCAGTTTCTGGACATACGACTGGGGCAATTCTCAAGCATTCGTCTATCGCAACGGCGCATGGGCGACGCAGACGATCAACGGAACGGACAATGCGATAGCTGTT
>JANNYL010000364.1:0-2652 GCA_031410075.1 Flavobacteriales bacterium | reverse complement strand
AACTTTTTCCTGATCATCGGATTGTCGACCGAGGCGATCATCTTTATGTTCTCCGCTTTCGAGCCACCACACGAGGATCCAGATTGGAGTTTGGTATACCCTGAACTCGCAACGGGTGAGCGTGCGGAGGGTGATGACTTCAAAAAAGAAGATCAGCGTTCCATCACGGAGCAGTTGGATGATATGCTCGAAGGTGCCAAGATCGAACCCGAGTTGATCGAGAGTTTGGGGAACGGTATGCGCACATTGAGCGATCAAGCGAAGCAGCTCACTGACATCAGCAGTGCTGCGACAGCGACCAACGACTACGTTGTCAACCTGAAGGGTGCCAGCGACCGCGTGAGCACATTGAGCGATAGCTACGCGAAAGCCAGCGAAAGTCTTGCCGGTCTGAGCAGTAGTGTTGACGCTGGAAAGAACGCCGGCGAAAGTTTGAACCGCATGAGCAAGAACCTCAGCGATCTGAACGAGATGTACGAGATCCAATTGCGCAGCAGTCGCGAGAAATTGGAGGCAGCGAACCAGATGTTCGCTGGCATGGGCGAAATGCTCATGCACCTGCAGAACAGCGTGGATGACACGAAGCGCTACAAGGAGAACATCTCTGTGCTCAGCGATAACCTCGGCAAACTGAACACGGTGTACGGCAATATGCTGGCCGCCATGACGGTTCGCGGTTGATCCCATTCTTGACCGTTCTTAATTGACCAAACCCAGATCCGAACATGTCAGGTGGTAATCTGTCCCCGAGACAGAAAATGATCAATATGATGTACTTGGTGCTTACAGCGCTTCTCGCGCTGAACGTATCCAAGGAGATCCTGGACAGTTTCGTAACTGTGAACAACGGTTTGGAAACCACTAAAGGAACGCTGAAGGAAAAAGTGGACGGTACCTACAAGACGTTCGCCCAATACGCCAGCGAGAACAAGGAGAAATATGGTGCGGCCTATACGCAGGCAGCCGAGTTGCAGAAAATGGCAGCCGAGGTGATCAAGGAGATCGACGGGATCAAAGCCGAGATCATCGTACAGACCGAAGGCGTGAAGATCGATAAGGTCTACGCCAACGATACCATCCTCAATTTGAGGTATGTGAACTCGAAGGACAATCAGGAGGCCATCACCCACGTGATGATCGGTTCTGACGAGACCAAGCCCAAGGAAGGTGAGCATTCTGCAGTTGATCTGAAGAAGAAGCTGGAAGCGTTCAAGGACAAGATCAAGGCGATGGCCAATAAGGAGCCGAAGAATCCTACACTGAGCGCGAACATGGACAAGATGTTCAACTTCGAGAAGGAAAAGGAAGCTGGATCTACCGGCGCCGAAGTCTCTTGGGAGGTGAAGAACTTCTACCACGTTCCCATGGCCGCAGGCATAACCATCTTGAGCAAGATCCAAACAGATGTTCGTAACGCTGAGAACGAAGCGGTGAACTACATGTTGGGCAATGTGGAGCAGAAGTCGTTCAAGTTCAATACCCTGGCGGCTATCGTAAAGCCACAGAGCAGTTACGTGACCGTTGGAAGCAAGTATATGGCCGAGATCTTCCTGGGTGCATATGACAACCAGAACATTCCCGAGGTGTACATCTGCGGCCCTGGGGCCAAGGTGGATACAACTTCCAAACCTGCCAAGATCATTGGTGAGAGTATCAAATTACCTATGAATGGAGCCAAGGCTCAATTGGAACAGGTAGCTGGGGGCGCTGGGTTGCGGATCGTATCAGGGATCATCAAATTCAAGCCGGTGGGTGGGGAAGAACAGGTGCAACCCTTCGAGACCGAGTATGAAGTTGCAGCTCCGAACTTGGTAGTTAGCCCTACCAAAATGAACGTGTTCTATCGCGGTGTTGACAATCCAGTGGACATCAGCGTAGCAGGTTACAGTGCGAAGGACATCCAGCCGAGCATGTCGAATGGCTCGTTGTCCAAGGCGGCTCAAGGATTCATCGTGAAACCCGGCAAAGATCCCAAAGCGACGATCGGAGTTACGGTCACAAATCCGGATGGTTCCAAGAAGAGCCTTCCAGGTCTGGAATTCCGTGTGAAGAACGTGCCCGATCCGAAGCCTTATTTCGGCGGAAAGTCATTGGCTGATCAAACGATCAAGAAGACAGAGCTCACTGCAGCGGCGGGCGTACTTGCCAAAATGGTGGACTTTGAATTCGACCTGAAATTCGAGGTTATCGAGTACACGGTATCGGCAAACCTATCGGGCAACTTTGTTTCCGAAACGGTTAAGGGTGCAGGGGTGAATGGTACCGTAAGCCAGATGTTCGGGAAGATCAAGACCGGCCAGAAGGTGTTTATCGAGAACATCAAAGCCAGAGGCCCGGATGGCAGTCTTCGTCCGATCGGTACACTCTCATTGAAAGTGATCTGATCAACAAACCGATCCAGTACCACATGAACAACCGAAAGTCGATCGTTCTCGGAGCACTTACCCTGATGGGCATGGGTGCTTACGTTACGTCCGATGCCCAAACGGTGCTGGACGGAGCCTACATCAAGGAGCACACGAAGACACAACGCTTGGTGCCATACCCTAGCATTCGCGAAGCGGATGTTATGTGGTATCGAAGGATCTGGCGCGATATCGATCTGACGGAAAAGATCAATCACCCACTGTACTACCCTACCACGCCGATCAA
>JANNYL010000363.1:0-1640 GCA_031410075.1 Flavobacteriales bacterium | reverse complement strand
GGAGAACGATTACGAGGAGCGCTTTACCAAGCCCTACACACAACAGGGAACACCTACCTGTGCTGCTGGTAGTGTTGAGATCCCTACGGGTGTGCTTCCCGTGGCTGCGAGCATGACGGCTACCAGTGCACTTTCGGCGTTCCAACAGTCGTTGGTTACGCCTTACCCGAACAATTCAGCTACCCGTATTCGCCACCAGCACATGTTCTTGCGCAATGAACTGAACGTGGAACTGAGCCAACTGAACGGAACTCCAGGATCAACCGGTGGCCTTTGTGCCGGACAGCCCATCACCTCAATAGCTTGGTACAACGGAACATTCGCGACAAAAGCTACTTCCGCTTTTGTGATCACGATCAAGCACGTGGCCTTTGGGTTGAACGATCTTTCAGCTGGATTCGATAACACCACTGATCCTGCTCAATCGTGTTTTGTAAGTGCAGCTTTAGTTAACCGGCCGACTGGTGTTGCGAATGCGTGGGAAACCTTTACACCACTTTCGGTTCCGTTCGTGTGGGATGGCGTTCGGAACATTGTTGTAGAGATCGCCTACCCCACCACAGGTGCTGTTGTGGCAACAGGTTCCGTGAAATTCGCTCCAACACCTGGTGGGGCTCTTCTTACCGCTTCGTGGAACAGTCCTGCAGGTATTGCACCGTGTGCGAACCTTGGCGCAGTTGGTTCTTGCGGCGCTGCTGTGGCCAGCGCGGGTATGCCGTGGAACAATGTGACCTGCGGTGCGCTCGGTGTAGTAGGGGGCACCTTGGCTTTCCGCCCTGTTATCCGTTTCAACGGTACGGTTTCTACTGCAGCTCCAGCAACTTCCAGCAGCAACTCCTACATCTATTACCGCGGTGGTATGGTGTTGGAGGCTACCACCTCACCTGCTCCATGGGGGCGTGTGATCGTACCCTATTCTTTCCGTGGGCCGGGCACCATTTGCGCCGAAAAAGGCGTGTATGACAATGGAACCAAACTGAACGACCATGTGTTCGATCGTGCTTTTGATGGCGCAGTGAACCCAAAGGACGCCGCTACGTTCGGTGATGGTCGCAACATGGACATCGATGAAATGGCCCGGTTCACCAGAACCAACCGGCACTTGCCTACCATGAAGGGCCGCGATAGTTGGCGTGTGGAAGGTGGCTTCTCCTTGGGAGACCTTACGAACCAACTATGGACCACTGCCGAAACACAGGCCTTGTACATGACCGAATTGAACGACCGCTTGGATGTGATCGAACTGCTGAGCAACGACCGCCCGCTGGAACCTGTGGAAATGGGTTTGGCCAAGAAGCAACTCTGCTCCATGGGCCACTACACCGAAGCCGAAAAGGCCGCCTTGGTGAAGACCTTGGAAGCACGTACCGTAACTACCAACCAACGCTGATCCCACCGCACGCATGAACCATCTCCGACTCTTGCGGTCTTGCTTCGTCCTCGCTTCGGTGGTGACGATCGGCGCTGGCGTGAACGCTCAGATCGCGATCTCCCCTGCCGTAACGGTGCCTAACCCGCGCGCCATGCTCGACCTGAGCAATGATGTGACCCGGGGCTTCCTGGCTCCACGGGTAACGTTCGCACAACGGCCACCCGCTCCGGTGAACTCCCTGTTCATCTTCCAGACGGATTCTGATGCC
>JANNYL010000362.1:0-2438 GCA_031410075.1 Flavobacteriales bacterium | reverse complement strand
CTATTACGAGGTCGCGTAATTGGGTGAAGATCATACGAATGGGGACCAATGCCGTGGCGAGAACGGGCACGTATGCTTCACAGCTTCCACAGTGGCAGGCGATCGACCCTGCTTTGATATGGAGCAGCACTTACCGGTTTTTGATGATCCAGGACATGCCATTTTGCTTCGGCATCGAAGGTCCGCCTTTTAGCTGCGTGGGTGGGTTGTTCACTGGGTCATGGTTATGGGGTGCTTCCGAGGATTTCCCCAAGTTCCTCGGCCTACGGTTCGAAAGCGCTGGGAGCACTTTCTATGGGTGGGCCCGCTTGAGCATTCCCACTAATGGACAGAGCTTCACCCTGCTGGGCTACGCATACAACAGCGTGCCCGATGAAGGGATCCTTGCAGGAGATGACGGATCATTGTCAGGCATATCGAGCAGCGCGCTCCGAGGCATGCAGGTATCGCCCAACCCATTTGCCTCCACGCTGAGCATTTCACTCCCCACGGGAACCACGGGTTCCGTGAGCTGCTGCGTGCTTTCATTGATGGGCCAAGTGCTTGTCACGCGAACCGTAGCATCCAGCAGTGGGCCTTCCGCCATCACCCTCGAACTGGAGTCGCTGGCGCCCGGCACCTACCTGCTGGAGATGCAGATCGCCGGCGAGCGGATCGTGCGGAAGGTGGTGAAAGAATAGCATCTGATCGATCGCATTCACTTCGGAATACCAAGACTCCCACGCACAATGAAACACGCGCTACGCCTGTTGGCCTTGATCGCCACGCAGGCACAGGCCCAGATCATCTGCACGGATGTGATCCCCGCTGGCGCGGATCCCGCTAAGACGGCACAGGTCCTGCGATCCGTGGCCTTTGAACTTTAAAGCACCAGCGATCGCTCGTGTGTCGCGAGTGCGCAAGCCTGCGCTCGAACAGGGTGTGAAAGCGTATTGGCAGAGTTGCAAGAACGCACTCGCGACACGCGAGCGCGAGCCTATTCACTTACGCGAGCACTTGCGGGGGTACCTTTCCGTGGTTCTGAACAGCCAAATGCCCATGCAGATGAACACGGTTGTCCGGTCTTACCCCGGACTGTTGAGACAGATAACGGCGATAAGCATGGCCGTGCTTTCCTATGGGGTCCACGCGCAATCGACCCCCCTATCGTTGTTGTGGCGTATTTCGCACGCGGACGACCGGGACACTTCCTATCTCTATGGCACCATTCACACACGTGATGCACGCGCCTTCCAACTCCAGGACAGTGCCTTGTATTTCTTCGACCACAGCGACCTGTTAGCGGGCGAATTGGACTTGGATCATACCAACAAGATGGACCCCCATGTGCTTCAGGCGATGTTCCTGCCCGACGGCAGGTCCTTGGACGACCTCTATAGCCGGGCTGAGTATGAGGAAGTGATCTCCGTGTTGAAGTTGAAACTTGGTCCGCTTGCAACCATATGCATGAAGCTGCGGCCCTACTACATCATCGCCATGCTCAGCGAGATGGAGATGGGCAGCGATAGCGCGATGGTGTTGGATGCCTGGTTCCAGGCACGGGCCATGCGAATGAACAAGAGGATCGTCGGGATCGAATCGGTCAAAGAGCAGCTTGATGCCGTCATGCGCATCCCGATCCCTGACCAGTCCGGGTTGCTGCTGAAAGTGATCCGTGACGGATCCTTTGATGGTATGGCTCGGGCCATCGACGCTTATGCGGCCCGTGATCTCGACGCGTTCATGGAAATGGTCGGGCGGGATGGCCTCCCCGAACACGCGGACAAGGCGATGCTGCGCGCGCGGAACGCGCTCATAGCCGAGCGTTCCGATCAGTACATGCGCATGTACGGAAGTGTCTTCGTGGCGGTGGGCGCAGCACACCTCACCGGCCCGCACGGCCTGATAGAGGGACTTCGAATGCTTGGGTACATCGTGGAACCTGTGGGCGTGCGCTAGCTGGAACAACCGCCGGCCGTCCATTGATGTTATCGACCCGGACCTTGCCTGGACCTCACCGGCCTGCCTAGTTCCATGATCCTCAACACCCCCAGCGATCGCTCGCGTGGCGCGAGTACGCAAACCTGCACTCGAACATGGTGTGAAAGCGTATTGGCAGAGTTGCAAGAACGCACGCGCGACACGCGAGCCTATACACCTAAGCCAGCGCTTGCGAAGAAGCCGTGGACGCCATCGACAAGTGCAAGCGCGTGCATGCAAGCCGAACTTCCCGTTCGCATTGTGCTTGAACTTGCCTTTTCCATTTGTCGCTGATTTGCGTAAACCCATTTCAGGACGAGTCAGGAGGTGATCGGGAAGAACTTCACGGAGTTTCTGGATGGATACCGCAACGGGCCGGTCAAGGCATCTGTCATGGACTGACCGATGCTCGCGTGGAACTTCCGCGTGTGTGCTCTACCACTCCTTGGCTCGGGTATTTCCCGCGTGCCGCGCGCTCC
>JANNYL010000361.1:0-5927 GCA_031410075.1 Flavobacteriales bacterium | reverse complement strand
ACCACCTGGGGCATCAACTTCTCCACCGCATCGTTCAACCATTCCCGCCGCATCTACGACCTCTACTTCTTCGATAATGCACATGGTTTCGCATGCACCCAGATCAAACCACTTCGTACGGTTGGCCTCATCACCGAGGTGCGTGAGCAAAGTGGGATGGGGTTCGATCTTTACCCGAACCCGAGCACCGATGCGGTGACCATGCAACTGCACGATGTTGGGCCAGCGGAAGTAGAGATCTTTGATGCCAGCGGCAGGGTGGTGCGATCAATGCGGGTGCAAGGCCCGACAGCGATGATCAGTGTGGAAGACCTTGCGCCGGGCAGTTACCTCGTGCTGGTTGCGGAAAGGGACAAGGCATCCAGCGCTCGCATGCTCAAGTGGTGATCCCTTCTCGAAGAAGTAAGTTCAAGTCTGTCCGTGAAAGGCGCGCCCATGGCCCTGAAGAGTGAGTTCGTGAAGAAGGCTTGAGGCCGGTCCATTCCTCATTCCACCGCCTCCTTCCGCAGCACGAACTGGCTCACGTTCACCCCGTCGCGCAGGTGCAGCCGGGCGAAGGTGAACGAGGACACGATGGTGAAGCTGCCCAACACCAGGAAGGTGTGGTGCAGCCCGGCGATGTAGCGCAGGTGGTCCGCCTGGGCCACGTCCTTCAGGAAGAGCGCGGCCACCAGCGAGGCGAAGGCCACCCCGAAGCTCAGCGCCATCTGCTGCGCCGTGCCCGCGATGCTGCTGGCCTGGCTGGCGTGCTCGTCCTTCACATCGGCGAAGGTGAGCGAGTTCATGCAGGTGAACTGCAGGCTGCTGAACAGGCCCTGCGTTAGGCTCAGCAAAACGATCAGCGCCACAGGTGTACCGATGCCAATGAAGGTGTAGAGCATCATGTTGGCGCCCAGCAGCACGGTGTTCCAGATGAGCACGCGCTTGTGCCCAAAGCGCTTCAACAGTGGGCGGCTCATGATCTTCATGCCGATCGCGGCCACGGCCAGAGGCATGGTGAGGAGGCCGGCCATCAGCGGTCCATAGCCAAGCCCGATCTGGAAGAGTAGCGGCAATAGGAAGGGAATACCGCCGATGCCTAGGCGAGTGACGAAGCCGCCGAGCACGCTGATGCGGAAGGTGCGCACCAGGAACAACGGCATATACAGCAAGGGGTCCTGGATGCGGCGTGCATAGAGCGCATATGCAAGCAGCAGGGCCAGCGAGGCAAGGAACATGAGCACGATCTCAACCAGCGGCCAGCTGTGCTCTCCGAACACTTCCAGCACGTAGCTGAGGAGCGCGATGCCCGAGCCGAAGAGCAGCATGCCCAGCCCGTCGAGCGGCGGTACATCGGCGCGGCGGTAACCTGGCATGTAGCGGCGGATCATCCACCAGCCCGCCATGCCGATCGGCAGGTTCACGAAGAAGATGGTGCGCCACGGCAGCCAGTGCACCACCGTTCCACCGATGAACGGACCCACCAGCGGCGCCACCAACGCGGGGATCACCACGTAGTTCATCATGGTGAGCATCTGCGATCGCGGGTAGGCGCGGATCAAGGCGATGCGGCCCACAGGCACCATCATGGCCCCACCCACGCCTTGCACGAAGCGCGAGGCCACCAGCATGGGCAGGTTCACCGAGAGGCCGCAGAGCAGCGAGCCGATCGTGAAGAGCGCCACCGCCATGAGGAACACGCGGCGTGTGCCGTAGCGGTCGGACACCCAACCACTCACGGGGATGAAGATGGCCAGTGCGAGGGTGTAGGTGGTGAGCACCGACTTCAGGCTCAGCGCCGTGGTCTGCAGGTCGCGGCCGATCACCGGTATCGCTGTGTTCAGTATGCTGATGTCCAGCCCCTCCATGAACATGGCCACGGCCACCAGCCACGGCAGCACGCGTAATACATCGGGAGAAAGGGTGGGGGCGGATCGCTCCGGCATGATGCAAAGGTCACCACACGATGCCCACTGGCGATCAGTACTTCCAACTCCCCAACGGCTTCTCGCCGATCGGGTAGTACACGGTCTTGTACGTGTAGTCCTCCTTCATCTTGCGCAGGAAGGCCACACGCTCCACCTCCTCGGCGCTCAGCGATCTCCCCTGCTGCTGCATCGCTTCATAGCTGGCCAGTTCCGCGTCCATGACATCCACCGTGGGGGCGTGATAGCTGCGGCCTTGTTCCATGGTCAGGAAGAACCCGTTCAGCTTGGGTGAGTACGTGTACTCCTGTCGCGATTCCGACTTCCACGCGCTGCCTTCGAAGCGGGCGATCACCATGTGCCCGCCTTCGATCGAGATGCCGCTGAGACCGGGTTCTCCGATGGGGTCGTGGAAGCCACTGCTGTGGCGATCCGGCAGCAGGCCTGCGTAAAAGGCTTGCTGTGCGAAGCCTCGGCCGTCGTGCACGGTGAACACGAGCTGAAGGTCGCGGAGGCCGTCCGGATCGTCCTGTAGGACCAAGGCGTAGTCGTTCCAACTGTCGCCGTTCAGATCACCGATCGCGACTTGGAAGACCTGCTTGCCAGTAGGCACAACGGACATCAAGGAGCGTCGCGTGACCTTGGAGGGCGTCGAAGAGGCGAATTGCTCCATCCAGTGGCGCGTGAGGTCACGCGGCTCGCGCAACAGGCTGTAGTGCTCCGGCGGCACGTCGGGGTCGGTCGGTAGTTCGTCGACCCGGGAGCGGCTGGACTGGAAGATCAGCGTGTCGGTCACGTAGGCCATGGTGTCCTGTTCATCGCGGAAGGTCTCGTGGCGCACCTGCGCGATCAACAGGGATCCGTATTGGTCCCGGTAGGCGATCTCCGTGGTGGTCAGCTGCCCATCGCCGTAGGAGGAGATCAGGGTGTCCAGTCCGTTGAGGCGTCCGTAGATATCGTAGCTCAGCCAGAGCAGGTCATGGTCATCGTCGCGCAGGTTGAGGAGGGTGATGGTGATGGTCGGGTTCCCCTCCCCGCATTGCAGGATGGAGCAGAAGTAGAGTGCGGCATCGGCGTATTGCGTGGCGTAGCGCTGCAGGTAGGTGGCGCGGTCGGTGTCCGTGAGCGGGATCAGCCCACCCGCTTGCGAGCTGAACGTGGTCAACGTGTCCGTGCACCTGAGCTTGAACCGGGAGCTGTCCGGGGACCAAACGCGGAAGACGGCCATCGTGTCCACCGTTGGGTTGCCAGCCGCCGCCGCTTGCAGCGTCCTGAGGTCCGGTTCCGCCGTGGCGCAGCACACCAGGAAGAGGCAGGGGAGAAGCGTGTACATGGCGTGCATGGATTCAACGGGCGATCTTCCTACACTGTTTGCCCGAAGGTCAGCAGATTGTGGTCGGGATCCAGCAGCGCGAATTCCCGCTGGCCCCAAGGCTTGGAGCTGAGCGCCCCGTTCGGGTGGATGGCCACACCACGGTCCATGAGCGAGCGGTAGAGCGCATCGATGTCGTTCGTGCGGATGTACACCTGCCCATAGTTCTCCTTCGGATCAAGCTTCTTGTGTTCGAAGAAGTGGATCTGTAGACCGTCGCGTTCCACGATGAGGTAGTGTTCGTATTCACCAGCGGCGGTGAAGCCGAGCTGATCCACATAGTAGGCGCGGGTATCGGCCTTGTTGCGCATGGGCAGCTTCGGGTGGATGGCGGTAAGCATGAGTGCGTGCGCGGATCGTTCGGTGCCCGAAGATCGGTGTTCGATGACATGCAACTAGTCATGTTGGTGGGCGAACTTTGCGGACCGTATTGATGCTCACCATCAACCTTCCCACATTCCCGATCCTTAACACCGAACGGCTGGTGCTGCGTGAGCTGCGTCATTCGGATGCGGAGCGCGTGTTCGCCATGCGCTCCGATCCACTGGTGATGCACCACGTGAACCGGCCGCTAGCGAAGACCGTGGAAGATGCCTCGGCCCTCATCGATCTGATCACCACCACCGTTGCCGCGAACGACGCCGTGCAGTGGGCCATCACAGTGAAAGGAGACGACACCTTCATCGGGCTCATCGGTTTCTGGCGTATGGTGAAGGAGCATCACTATGGGGAACTCGGCTACACGCTCGCTCGCGAACACTGGGGCAAGGGCTTTATGAGCGAAGCGATCGCTGCCGTGGTTCCGTTCGGCTTCAATACACTTGGCTTCCATCGCGTGGAGGCGATCACACGGACCGCTAACGTTGCTTCGAGCCGTGCGTTGGAGAAGAACGGCTTCGTCCAAGAAGGTCATTTCAAGGAGAACATCTTCGCGAACGGTACCTTCCACGACTCGCTGCATTTCGGGAGGCTGGCGGGGCAGAGCACACCGCCCAAACTTTAGATCCCGCAAGGACCGCTTGCATCGGTGGGCACAGCCTTCATCGTGCAACGAATTGCACACTTGGGGTGATCACCGCCACAGGCTTCAAGGCACGAACTCAATGCTGGCGGGATGTTCCCAACAGGCATCCTTCTTGGACCCGTTGAGGAAACACCTATCGGCATGAATCCCTTGGAACCCATTCGCACCGGATCGGATCGATCCGGCACACATCCGTCCTTCTGGGCACTCACGGCCATAGCGCCCCAGCTCCCTGCAGTTACCGGTGATCTGCATGCTGATGTGGTCATCGTAGGTGGTGGCATTGCCGGCATGAGCATCGCGTACAACCTCGTCAAACGCGGCAAGAGCGTGATCCTGGTGGAGGACGGCGAGATCGGCAGCGGCGAAACGGGCCGCACCAGCGCACATCTGGTCTCCGCGCTTGACGACCGCTTCACGCATCTGAACGAACTCTTCGGAAAAGAGGACACGCGCATCATTGCGCAGAGCCACTACCAGGCCATCAGCGATGTGGAACGCATCGTGCGCGAGGAGCATATCGACTGCGACTTCCAGCGCCTGCCGGGTTACCTGTTCCTGCATCCTTCGGATACGGAGGATACCTTGACCAAGGAACTGGCGGCGGCCATGGATGCCGGATTGCCCGTCACACGTGTCGAACAGGTCCCGGGGATCCTCGGCGTGGGTGCTGCGTTGCGCTTTGATGATCAGGCACGTTTCCATCCGCTGAAGTATTTGCGGGGGCTTACCGACGCCGTCCTGCGGCTGGGTGGCCAAGTGTTCACCAACAGCCATGCGGACGAGATCACGGATAAAGGCATCGTGGTGGGAACGCATACCATCTCCGCCGATCATGTGGTGGTGGCCACCAATTCACCCATCGTGGACAAATACTGGATGCATCTGGTGCAGTCGCCCTACCGTACCTACCTCATCGGTGGTCTGATCCCCAAGGGTTCGCTGCCCGATGCGCTCTGGTGGGACACCGGCGATCATGCCCGGGACGAGACCATTCCCCCATACCACTATGTCCGCATTACCAATTACGATAGTGAGTACGATCTGCTGTTGTGCGGCGGGGAGGACCATCCGGTGGGCTCCACCACCGATACGAATGTGCCAGAAGAGGACCGTTACAAAGCCCTGGAGCAATGGGCGAAGGTGCATTTCGGTGTGGGTGAGATCGTGCAGCGCTGGTCCGGCCAGGTGATCGAACCCATCGACTCCATCGCCTACATCGGTCGGGATCCGTTCAACAAGGACAACGTGTACATCGTCACCGGCGAATCCGGCAACGGCCTTACCTACGCCACCATCGCAGGAACGCTCATCGCGGACCTTATCACCGGCGTGCCGAACGCCGGAGAACGCATCTATTCGCCTTCACGGTTCAGCATGCTCAAAGCGAGCGGGAATTTGCTGAGCAGTTTCTTCGGTGGATTGATGGGTTACCTGAAGAACAAGCCGGCGGATGATCTGGCCCAAGTGCCGAACGGCGAGGGCCGCGTGGTGGAACTGGATGGCAAAGCCTACGGCGCTTACAAGGACAAGGAAGGTGATTGCCACATGGTGGATGCGAAATGCACCCACCTGAAATGCACGGTGAAGTGGAACATGGACGAGCAGACCTGGGATTGTCCCTGCC
>JANNYL010000360.1:0-16232 GCA_031410075.1 Flavobacteriales bacterium | reverse complement strand
TCACTTGCTCACTCTCGAAATATTCTTTGAATGTGCCGTTCTCTTTCTTGTCCTTCACGAATTCGCCCTTGTTGTAGAGCAATTCGATCTGTACGGAACCATCCTCGTGGTAGTACGTCCAAGAACCTTCCGGTACGCCAGCGATGTTACGCCCCTCGATCTCTTTCTTCCCGCTTCGGTAATAGAATGATTGAACCCCTTCAGGCAGGCCGTTCACATACTGGGATGTGTTCTTCACCTGCCCGTTATCATGGAATTCCTGGCATAGGCCGTGGCGTTCATCATCCATGAAATTGAACCGTTCGATCGGTTGTCCGGTAACATCGAACATCAGTTGTTCACCGTTGCGTTTACCCTTGGACCAATGTTCCGTACTGCGCAAGTGCCCTTCGGCGTCGAAGTAGTTCCACGAACTGTCTTTCGCTTCACCCACATAACGCCCTTCAGCCATCAACTTCCCGTTTGGATGGAAATGCTTGCCATGCGCGGCTCCCCCTTTCGCGTAATGGACCAACGTGCTTTCCACTTTGCCCGATGTACTGAAGTAGGTAAAGACCCCAACCGGCTTGTCGTCCTTGAATTGCCCGGTGTATCGAAGTTGCTTGCTATCAGCCCAGGTCCGCTCCCACGGTCCTTGTTTCCGTCCCAGCGCGTCCTTCTGGTTGATGGAGGCAGCAGGTTGAGCGAATGAGAACGAAGTCAGCAGCAGCGCGGCACAGGCGAATGAAAGTCCAAGGGTCTTCATGGGTCGGTGCGAAGTTAGCTTGCGGCCAAGGCAATCAGCCTGCCAAGAAGCGTAACGCCCTGCCAACAACAGGATGAGAACGGCAAATGTCCGTGTCGCCATATTTGTCCACCCGTTCCACGAGGTTCGCCTTTGCGGCCTCAAGCGAAAGCCAAGCATGTCCACCACCCCCATTATCCATTTCGACTGCCGCCATTTTCGGGGGCATATTCCCTGCAAGCCGAACAAGGCCAATGGCTACGAATGTGGGGACTGCCCCGTGTACGAGGTGCCGGCCAAGCGCATCTTGATCATCAAGCTCGGTGCTTTGGGCGATGTGATCAGGACCTCGCCGCTATTGGTTCGTTATCGGGACCTGTGGCCGAACGCGCATATTACCTGGATCACACAGAGCCCTGATGTAGTGCCACGAAAATTCGTGGATGAGGTACTTGCCTACGACCTGGTGGGACTGGAACGTGCCCGGAATGGGGTGTATGACATCGCCATCAATCTGGACAAGGAAACGGAAGCTTGCGCGCTATTGCGGGATGTGAACAGTACGCGAAAGTTGGGCTTCATTTTGAAGGATTGCCATATTGACGCAGCGACACCAGCGGCAGTTCACAAGTTGGTCACCGGCCTTTTCGATGGCAGGAGCAAGGCCAATACGAAGCATTATCTGGAAGAGATCTTCGAGGTCTGTGAGTTGGATTTCAAAGGAGAGGAATACCAGTTGGAGATCGATCCGGCCTTTGCTGAGAAATGGAAACTGCTGCGTGAAAAGGCCAGCGGAAAGCGGATAATCGCACTGAACACGGGTTGTGGCGATCGGTGGACCACGAGGCTATGGCCCGAGGAACGCTGGACCGAATTGATCAAGGGCCTGCAAGCCGATGGCTCATTCCCTGTGGTGGTGGGCGGTAAGCAGGAAGACGAACTGAACAAACGCTACAGCGCGGCAACAGGCTGTTACTATCCCGGCTATTTTTCATTGCGGGAGTTCTTCGCGTTGGTGTCGAACACCGACATTGTGGTAACGCAGGTGAGCATGATGATGCACATCGCTATCGCGCTAAAAAAACGATTGGTGCTCTTCAACAACATATTCAATGCCCACGAATTCCATTTGTACGGGCGCGGTGTGATCGTTCAGCCAACCAGCGGCTGTGATTGCTACTACGGCAACACATGCTCACGCAACCGTAGCTGCATGCTCGACATCGAAGTAGCGACGGTGATGGAGACGGTTCGCGCTCAACGCAATGTGTTGCCGTGAGGATCGCCTACCTCAGTACGTTCCATCCGTTCCGTGGTGGTATTGCGCAGTTCAACGCACGTCTGTTGCGTGAGCTGGAGACCGCCGGACACGAAGTTCTTCCATACACCTTCACCACGCAATATCCCGAGAAACTCTTTCCCGGAAAAACGCAAATGGTGACGGATGAGGATGTCGCTGATCCGATCGACGCACCACGCGTTCTCAGCAGTATTGGCCCGTTCAGCTGGTACAGCGCTTCGAAGACGATAGCGGCAGCCAAGCCTGATCTGCTTTTGATGAAGTACTGGATGAGTTTCTTCGGCCCATCCTTGGGCACTGTTGCTGGACAATTGCGCAGACATGGAACCAAGACCATGACCGTTCTCGACAACGTCATCCCGCATGAAGGACGGTTTTTCGACATCCCGTTCACGAAGTACTTCTTAAACCGGAACGACGGCTTCATCGCCATGAGCGACAAGGTGAAGGGCGACCTGCTCACGTTGCGTCCAGACGCATCCGTGGCGCTTTTGCCTCATCCGTTGTACGACCACTTCGGAGCGGCTCTTCCCATGCGAACGGCGCGCGAAAGACTTGTAATTCCCGATGATCGAAAAGTCTCACTTTTCTTCGGCTTCATTCGGGATTACAAAGGGTTGGATCTGCTGATCGAAGCCATGGCCTTATTGCCAGCGGATCATGTCCTGGTGATCGCCGGGGAACCTTATGGCGACATGGCGAAGTACTACGCGGCCATTGATCGGCTTGGCCTTCGTGATCGCGTTGTTGACCACATTCGTTACATCTCCGACCAAGAGGTTCCCCTGTTTTTCAGCGCCGCTGATGTGGTTGTTTTACCGTACAAGAGCGCGACGCAAAGTGGGATCACGGCTATTGCTTACCACTTCGGTACACCGATCATCGCGACGGATGTGGGCGGTTTGAAGGAAAGCGTGGAACACGATCGAACAGGCCTTGTTGTACCTGTTCCGGAAGCAGGGGCGATCGCCAGAACGATCGGCGGTTTTTTCCAGAATGGTCGAGCCGCGGACTATCGCACGAACATCGCTGGCTTACGTGAAGAACTCAGCTGGAAGCGGTTCGCCGATCAGTTGATAGCCTTTGCCGGAAAGCTCTGAGCCGAGCTGTCGATGCGCACTTCGTTCAACCCGAACCATGCCGCGTAATCCGTATTCACAAGGAAGTCAGGTTTACGCAGATCCAGGACATACAAGCTCTTCGGTGGATCCACTATCAACGGAACTTCTGCTATGCGATCTTCTGTTCGAGCAGCGGCGTTGAGCAACGCATAACGGGCCTGAAGTTGAATGTCGCTCCGCTCTGCACGACCAAGGTGAAAATCGAAAAGCGCGTTTGCGCTATTGCCGGTTGAACCGAAGTCAATGATCACAAGCAACAACAAGACGATGGTGATCCGAGACCGTGCAGGCTCGCGCCAATTCAGCCGCAAAGACGGGAAATGCCTTATCAACGCAGAAAGGTTCAGGAACCAGAGCGGCAGAAAGAAGAAGTAGGCGACGTTAACGGTGCGATGCTGGCCCAGAATACCAGTGCTCCAATAGGCAGGGAACACGCATAAGAAGATCAACCCTAGAAGCAGGCTGAAAGTCATCCATGGTTTGATACCGAAACCATGGGCGATCAGCGGGATTCGTTCAGCAAGTCGATCATGATGGATGATCCAGAGCGAGCTGAACAGCACGAGCGACCCGGAGAGGATCCATGTGGCCGCGAAGCGAACGGTTTGGAGTCCGCTCATCCAAAGGGAATGGAGAAGCTTATGCTGCAGCGGAAAATGTGCCCCTCGTCCTTCGTTGCCGGGCGCCAGGATCATGATCGCAGCGCCAATTCCCAGCGTGGTAAGTAGTATCCAAGGAGGAAGGCGGATCGCGTACTTGTGCTTAAATGATCGAATAATAACAAGCAAGCCCGCCACCACGAGCAACTCCATGATCACTTCGTTGCATCCTTGAGCGAAAACAAGGATCGGTATGGCTGCATAGATCAACCACCATCGCTGGCCACGAACCGCGGTTACCACCATTGCGGCGCCGATGAGCACCAGCACACTGGCGAACTGGTAAGTAACTGAGCCGGTGTACCAATAGAATCCTTCGCCGATGTCGGGCATGCCATGCGCGTACAGCGCCGTCCAAACGATGGCTCCTGCAAGGGCCCACCCGTGCAAGGGCTTCGGCCTGGGCATGGTACCGAGGAATAGAAAGCAGCTGGCCAGCGTGAGAGCGAAAAGAACGCAAGGCACAAACCGGTAAATGTCCAATGCATCGAAGCCCCATCTGATCGGGTTCAGAAGCACCAGAACGTTGCTCGCGAAACGCCCATTCCAATTCTGGTATTCCCAAATGCTGGCATTCAATAATCCAGTGGATATATCCTTCTGTGCATACTTGAGATCGTCGGCCATCGGGTGTGAGTACCGGGCCAAGTATGCATGCAGGCACAGGAAGAGAGCCAGCAGAGCCAAGAACAGGTGCCAGCTGATCTTACGCCAGTTCATCTTGATGGATTCAGAAGCCGAGGCGCTGGTCCACGCGATAGGCGTTCCGCTCAGGAGAATTCCGCGCCACGAGTTCAGCCACGAATCCCGCAAGAAACAGCTGCGAGCCGATGATCATGATCGTAAGAGCGATGAAGAATATCGGGTTGTCGGCAACCAGCCGAGCGCGCTCTTGGTGATAGATGTGCCAGAGTTTTTCACCGAGCAACCAGCCGATCGCAAGCGTGCCGAGAAAGAACATCAGGGTACCCATAGCGCCGAAAAAGTGCATCGGCTTTTTGCCGAAACGGAAGACGAACGTGATCGTCAACAGATCGAGGAAGCCATTGATGAACCGACTGAAACCGAACTTGGTTTTGCCATACTTCCGCGCATGGTGCAGCACTACTTTTTCGCCAATTCGGTGAAATCCTTCCTTCTTCGCGATGAACGGGATGTAGCGATGCATTTCCCCATACACCTCGATCGACTTCACTACTTCTTTCCGGTATGCTTTCAGGCCACAGTTGAAGTCGTGCAGCGAAACTCCACTAGCCCAGCGCGTGGTGGCGTTGAAAAGTTTGGTCGGGATGGTCTTGGTGAGGGGGTCGAATCGCTTCTTCTTCCAACCGCTTACCAGATCATAACCCTCAACGGTGATCATTCTGAAGAGTTCAGGCAACTCATCCGGGTCGTCCTGCAGGTCGGCATCCATGGTTATGACCACGCGGCCCGTCGCTGCTCTGAACCCCTCGTTCAATGCAGGGCTTTTACCATAGTTGCGTCCCAGTCGAATGCCTTTCACGCGTGCATCCGAAGCATGCAGCCGCTCGATCTCTTCCCAAGAGCCGTCGCGACTTCCGTCATCGATGAGGAGTACCTCATACAGTACCCCCATTCCGCCAAGTACCACATGCAATCGTCTTACCAGCTCTGGCAACGATTCACGCTCATCTATCAACGGTACTACAACGGAAATATCCATGCTCAAGTAGGTAGCCCCCTATACGCGGTTACAGCGCGGCAAAGGTGGGAGCGAAGGTGGAACGTGCAACTTGTCCCCCGCCGCAAGGGAAAAATGGATCCGGCTGGTTCCAGGGAAGTTCGGCTATCGCATGGGTGAGAGCCGGTCTTTGCTACAGACCCTGTGTTGGTTGTAGTGTTCTGGAGACCGATCGCCGCTTGCCCCATGAACGGTTTCGTGGGCAATAACTGCTCATGGCATAGCCCTTGCCTTCAGCTTCGCACCTAAATTCGCCAACCTTCAAAACCACTACCATGATCCGCCTTTCCACCCTTCTTAGTTCTGGCCTGTTGTGCGTGGCCGCTTTGCAAGCGCAGACCAGTGATATCGTTGTCTTCTCCGAAATGGGGGAGAAGTTCACCCTTATCATCGACGGGGATGTGAAGAACGAAGTACCCGGCACGCGCGTGGTTGCAACAGGTATTCGCAACGAAACACCATTGCTCGTAGTGCGTCTTGTGGACGCTTCGGTTCCACCGGTAAAGCAGAACGCGTGGATGGAATATGGTAAGGAATACACGCTGAAACTCACAACGAACAAAAAAGGTGAGTATGTGCTTCGGATGCAGGGTCAAGCTGAACTGGGAAGTTCAAAACCGACCGAGACAACAACCTCCGTTCCCTCCAACTTTGTGGAGGATGGCGCTGGCTCGGAACAGACCACCAACTCCCAGGTCGTAACAGGAGGGAGCCATACGACCACTACCACGGTGGAAACCACCCAGGACGGCGGTATGGATGGTGAGAATGTGAATATGAACATTGGTATCAACGGCGTCGGGATAAACATGAACGTTGGCGTTACCGAAGGGGCGGGAAGTTCTTCATCCACTACGACCACAACGCACACTACCACCACACATACCACAACCATGGTCGATGAGCCTCCAGTGCGCCCAACCATCGTGAAAGAGCCACCTGTCTATCACATGCCCGGTTACTCTGGACCTGTGGGTTGTGCGATGCCGATGGGGGCTGGGGAGTTCTCAGAGGCCCAGGCCAGCATAAACGGCAAAGGATTCGAAGAGAGTAAAATGACGTTGGCCAAGCAGATCGGCAGCGGTCATTGCTTCTCCGTGGAGCAAGTGAAGAGCATCATGGGCCTTTTCAGTTTCGAGGATAGCAAGTTGGATTTTGCCAAGTTCGCATACGACCGTGTGCATGACATCGGGAACTATTACAAAGTGAACGATGCGTTCAGTTTCGAGAGCAGCATCGATGCATTGGACCAGTTTATCAAGGCTCGATAAGATCCTTGCGCTTGGCGCATTGTCTTCTCCACACCAACAACCATGAAACCCACTCTCAACTTCCTGACCATCGGCACCTGTGCCATGCTGCTTATGGTAGCATGCACCGGCAGTAAGCCAATGGCCAAGAAGGCCGCGAAACTTGATGCCGCTGGGCTTTATGCTGAAGCGGCGGATATGTACCTGCAGAGCGTACAGCGGAACAACCGCAACGTGGAAGCCAAGATCGGCCTTAAGAAAACCGGCCAGCAATTATTGAACGACAAGCTCGGATCCTTCTTCCGTGCGTTCAGCACAGGCGACAACAAGGAAGAAGCGGTGAATGCGTACCTGAGCGCAAAGGCATACGCCGATCGTGTTGGTCAAATGGGCGTTGTGTTGGATGTGCCCAGTAGTTATGTGAACGATTTCAACGAAGTGAAAGGGAAGTACCTGGTCGATCTGTACACACAAGGCCAGGAGCTCATGGCGAAGCAGGACTTCAAAGGCGCTGAAGTGGTTTTCGCCAAGATCGGCGCTTTGGAACCGGGCTACAAGGACTCAGGGTCGTTGCAGAACATCGCTTATTTGGAACCACTTTACCGAAGTGGAAAGGATGCTTTGGATGCCAAACAATATCGCAAAGCCTATCAGGATCTTCTGAAAGTGACCACCAAGGATGCGAGCTACAAGGACGCGGCCGCGTTGCGTAATAGCGCCGTCGAGAAAGGTCGATACTCAATCGCAGTACTTCCGTTCAGCGGTTCGAAAAAAGACCTTGCCGCCCGCGTTCAGGCCTATGCCACCACGGCACTTACCGAGATCAGTGATCCGTTCATCAAAGTGGTGGATCGTGAGAACATCCAACGAATTCTGGATGAACAACGCTTGGGCATGACGGGTGTTGTGGACGAAGCCAGCGCTGTGAATGCGGGAAAGCTCATTGGGGCACAAGCAGTGCTCATGGGCACACTGATCGATTACCGCGAGGAAACCGGCCAGCTGAAACGCAGTACCAAGGATGGATTCGCCAGCTACCAAGTGAAGCAGCCCAACCCTGAAGTGCCCGGCCAAATGATGATCGTTACGAAATACAAGCCCGTGAAATACACGGAATACTTCCAGGAGAACAAAGTGGTGGCTTCTTACAGCTATAAACTGGTTTCCATGGAAACGGGAGAAGTGCTTTTGAGCAAGGTAGTGGACCAGGAGAAGAAGGACCACACCTACTACGCCAACTACGACGGTGAACGGAATACACTTTTCCCTGCACGGAACGGGTTGGTAGAAACAGCGAATGGGGCTCGCCAGGAATTGCAAGGCCTGCTTAATGCGAACCGCGAAGTGAAGCCGGTGAGTTCGTTGAGCAATGAACTTTTCCGCAATTCTGTCAATGGTATGGCGAGTGCCATCCAACAGGAACTCTCAGCCAAACTTCAGTGAGGTACGTATATGCTTTGTTGATCGTCGCGCTTTCCGCCTGCAAGGGTCATCAGGAAGTGGTGAAACCCGCGGAGACCGAAGTCAACACCGGAGCGGATAAACCTGCTTGGGTCAGATCACGCCCGATCAGTGACATGGACTACATCGGTATTGGCCTTTGCCCCAAGAGCCGCCCCGATCACATGGAGAGCGCGAAGAAGACCGCGTTGAACGACCTGGCCAGCGAGATAAGTGTGCGCGTTGAAGGCAACAGCCTTCTTTTCACGCTGGATCAGAAGCACTCGTTCGATGAGACCTTCACGAGCACCGTGAACACGCGAACCAGCGAGCAGCTTGAAGGCTATGAGCAGGTGGACACATGGCAGGATGATCGCGATTATTGGGTGTATTACCGGTTGAGCAAATCCGAACATGCGCGGCTCAAGGCAGAGCGGAAACGCAAGGCGATCGCTCAGGCGACCGACGGCTACCAGCGGGCCAAACAGAGCCTGGTGATCGGTGACCTGAAAGGCGCATTTGATCAGGACCTGCGAGCGCTGATCGCGATGAAGGAATACTGGGGAGAGAGTGATCTTGTGACCATTGGAGAAAAGCAAGTGCCGCTGGCCAACGAACTCTTTTCGGATCTCCAGCGCCTTTCGAATGGTGTACGCTTCACATGCCTGCCGGAACGTTGTGATCTGAACTATGGGAACAGATTCAAACGCGAAATGTTGATCTCGGCGGCCTTTGTCGAAAGCAATAGCAGCCGGGACCTTTTGCAACTTCCAATAACCGTGACTTATCCTGGCACGGCTGGAAAAGTCACAGAGAGCAAGAACACGGACGCTGAAGGTCGTGCTCGAACCACCGTGCAACGTGTCGAACTTGGGAACACCTTGGCTGAATTGCTTGTGCGCCTCAACATGGATGAGCTGGTGAGCAAGGACTTGGACCCCCTGTTCACCAAACCCCTGATCGGAAGCCTTACCGTGCCGGAGCTTCACGTCCCTATTGACCGCACGATGCCCCGAGTCTTTGTGCTGGCCGCGGAAAGCAACATGGGCCAGCCAGTTAAAGATGCTGGTATCGCGCTTGGGCTGAAGGAAGAATTGACCGCGAAGGGCTTTCGTTTCGTTGATCGTGCTACTGATGCGGATCTACTGCTCAACATCAACAGTACAACTCGCGAAGGCGGCGGGTCAAATGGCTTCTTTACGGCCTACCTCGATGTATCGTACAGTTTTCGCGATAGAAAGACCAATGATGTTATCTCGGAAGGCGGTAAACAAGGGGTGAAAGGCATACAGCTCGACTATGCCAAGGCTGGCATGGATGCGTACAAAAAAGCCGGTCAAGACCTCCGCAAGGAATTGTCGAACGCTATGATAACCTCGCTGCTGTAGGGAAAGCGCACGATATCGAAGTTTGGCACACCTTTGGCCATTCAATCAACACGACACCACACAACGTCGATACACATGAAAACGAACTCCATCAACCGCACGCTTACGTTCACACTCTCCGCTTTGATGCTGGTAGGTGGGTTCAGTGCCTGCAAGAGCAAAAAGAAACAAGCAGAGGCCGAAGTCAAAGCCATGCCTGCTGGTGAAACCGAGATCAAGGTGATGTGCTCGGGTCCGGAGTTCTTCACGGACGACAAGGTTTTCCGCGCCAATAACCTGGGTGAAAGCATGGATCAAGCAACCAGTAAGAAAAAGGCCATGGCGAACGCACGTGCGGATATGGCCAGTTCGATCCAGACCCAGATCAAGGGTGTGATCGACAACTACGTGAACAGCCGCGAGTTGAACAACAAGGAAGAGGTTGCTGAACGTTTCGAAGGTCTTACCCGCGAAGTGCTCGATCAGAAGCTCTCCGGTGTGAAGACGATCTGCGAAAAGCAGGTGAAGGTGAACGCCAGTGGCAACTTCAAGACCTATGTGGCCATTGAACTCAGTGCGCAGGACTTGCTGTCAGCATACAACGAGCGCCTTGGCAAAGACGATAAGTTGAAGATCGACTACGATTACGAGAAGTTCAAGCAGACCTTCGACAAGGAAATGGAGAAATTGGGCAAGCAGTAGGCCTGATCATATCCGAAGAGACCGGCCCCCCTTTCCGCCATGGCGGAGGGGGGCTTGTTCTTTTTACGACCCTGGCACGGAGCGAAGTCTACGGTGTTGATGTTCGTGATTTCAGCCCTTGGTCCTGGACATGGTCACGAGGACGCGCTTTCCAAACGTTCCTGCACCTTGACAAGCTCGGAGCGACGGCGTTCCTGAGGATGTGCCTCCTTGAAGGCTGCTTCACGGCTCAAGGCAGCATCCAACAGCACGCGTGCTTCATCCAGCTGTCCCATATGCACCGGTGTCATCGCCTCGGCTGCATCAATATTGAAGCGCATGAACTCATCCGCGACCAATGAACGGCTGTAGGCGAAGGCCGCTTTTCGCTCAACTTCGTCAAAGTCCGAAAAACCGTAGGCATGCGCCAGCAAATGTTTTGGAATGGCGGTTTTCTAACGGAATTCGACCGTAGTGGTACCGGGCACCTGGCCGATCGGCTCGAAATGGTCCTTGAGCCGATACATCAGAAGGTGTATCCAGACGGTGTTGTAATGCACGAAATCCTGATGAAGCACAATGGATACACCGGGGATCAGTTCCTGAAAGAACAAGCGCAGCACGGCATTGGCCAATGACCAGGTCTTCATGATATCCACATGCACCAATTCAACCGGTCCATGTGTCCATTCAAATACCGTGAGATCACCAGCGTGCGTTTCGAGCAGATCGGACCACGGGGCCAGGTTCTGCTCGAAGACGGGAAGGAATGATCCACCTTCAGGGATCGCAGCCAGTTCAGGCAATGGATAGGCCTTCTTCAGCCATGCGTTCAACACGAACAGGTCGAATGCATGCAATTTGTGCCCTTTTACCCGTGGATCCGTGTTCATCTTGAGACCGTCGCACAACGCGACCGTTGAGCCTCCCAGCCAAGTACCCAGATCAACGATCGTGCCCTGCCCGGTGAAACGCGTTCGGGCGAGGTCGAAAAGGTGGTCCAGCTCCTGCTTTTTAAGCATGGTGCCCACTTTGGGAGGGTCTGCGACCGTATTGCCCATCAGGCGCTGCCAGAATCCGCTCATGATCAGATTAGTTGGCGGAAAGATAGGATCGCCTCCAAACCCTAACGATGTCCATTTCCCCCATTCTTCCCAACTTCGCCGCCCACATGAACAATCGAACCCTCGCTTGGGCTTCCGCCATTCTGTTACTAGCAGTGGCACTGGGTGCTTTCGGAGCTCACGCGATCAGTGAGCGAGTGGACCTGAAAGCATATACCAATTGGCAAACGGCAGCTCAGTACCAGTTTTTCCATGGTCTTGCACTGCTCGGCCTGGCTGCTTTGGATGTTCGATTGGCATCACGGACCCTTAGTTTGGTGAGGATCTTCTTCGTTCTTGGGGTGGTCTGCTTCTCGGGATCACTATACCTGCTGGCGACCCGCGAGATCATGGGCACTGAAGGTCTTACACGATTTCTTGGTCCCATCACACCTTTGGGCGGGTTGATGTTCATGGCAGGCTGGGCAGTGCTCTTGGTCGGCGCCTTGCGCAAGAGCGTTTGAAACCAGAAATGGACGTCAACTGATCGCTGATATAAATTCGCCGCCCGTTTCTACCAGTCCCTCTTCACCGGTCCAACGGCAACACAAGCAAACCAACAGAACCATTCATCTCATGAACGAGTTCGGAACAAAACCGAAGAACGCTGACCTGAAGAAGATCGGCTTGAGCAACGCTGGTGATATCTACTGGAACCTGGAGCCCAGTGAACTGGTTGAGCATTGCATCCTGAACGATGAAGGTGTGCTGGCCAGCAGTGGTGCCCTGGCCATCGAAACGGGTGAATTCACAGGTCGCAGCCCGAAGGACAAATTTTGTGTGAAGGATGCCAAAACGGAGAACACGGTTTGGTGGGGTGATGTGAACTACCCCTTTACCCCGGAAGCCTTCGACAAGCTGCAGGAGAAGATGGGTGCGTACCTGATGGGCCGCGACATCTACGTGAAAGATGCATTCGCTTGCGCTGATCCCGAATTCAAGCTCAACCTGCGGGTGGTGGCCGAGTTCCCATGGAGCGCCATGTTCGCGGGCAACATGTTCCTGCGCCCAACGCAGGCCGAGCTGGAGAACTTCGAGCCTGAATGGCACATCATCTGCGCGCCCGGTTTCATGGCGGATGCGAAGAAGGATGGCACACGCCAGCACAACTTCGCAGTGATCAACTTCACCAAGAAGACGATCCTGATCGGTGGCACGGGCTACACCGGTGAGATAAAGAAGGGCATTTTTACCGTGCTGAACTATTTGCTCCCGCAGGAGCGCAAGGTGCTCAGCATGCACTGCTCGGCCAACATCGGTGCCGAAGGTGATACGGCGGTGTTCTTCGGCCTGAGTGGAACGGGCAAGACCACGTTGAGTGCGGATCCCGAGCGAAAGCTGATCGGCGACGATGAGCATGGCTGGAGCGATAACGGTGTGTTCAACTTCGAAGGGGGGTGCTACGCGAAGTGCATTGACCTGACAGAGGAAAAAGAGCCACAGATCTGGGACGCCATCAAGTTCGGCGCCATTCTGGAGAACATTGAATTCAAGGAGGGCACAACGGTCGTCGACTTCGCCAGCGCGAAGAAGACGGAGAATACCCGCGTAAGCTATCCGATCGACCACATCGACAATATTGCGGTGCCCAGTATGGGTAGTCACCCGAAGAATATTTTCTTCCTAACGTGCGATGCCTACGGTGTGCTGCCCCCGATCAGCAAGTTGAGCCCAGGCCAGGCCATGTACCACTTCATCAGCGGATACACAGCAAAGGTGGCTGGAACGGAAGCAGGTGTTACCGAACCACAGAGCACGTTCTCGGCATGCTTTGGCAAAGCGTTCCTTCCGCTGCATCCAACCAAGTATGCGGATATGCTTGGTGTGAAAATGAAGAAACACGATGTTCGCGTGTGGTTGGTGAACACCGGATGGAGTGGTGGTGCGTACGGAACCGGCGAGCGCATGAAGCTGAAATTCACCCGCGCCATGATCACAGCGGCATTGCGTGGAGAACTGGACAAGGTGGATTACAAGGAGCACCCGGTTTTCGGTATGCACATGCCTGTAACATGTCCGAACGTTCCTGCGGAGATCCTCGATCCACGGAGTACCTGGAAGGACAAGTCCGCCTATGATGCCACCGCCGAAAAGCTTTCGAAGCAATTCAACGACAACTTCAGCAAGTATTCTGAGGGTGCGAACGCAGAGATCCTCGCGGCGGCTCCTAAGGTTACCGTAAAGGCCTGACCTACTTCACCTCACGAAAAAGCCCCGATCGATCGGGGCTTTTTTTCTTTCCTGGAAATGGAGTTCACTATTGCGCTATCAAGATCACCACGAGTATCAGGCAGGCTTGGCCAAGGGTCATCCAGCAAGTTTCAATTCGTTGGATCCTGGCGAGGAGTGTGCTTGTCGTTTTCATGTTCGGTGGTTTTTTGTTGTTCGTTGTTGTTGACGGTTCAAAATTGTGGTGACCACCAGTGTTGGAGAAGTCCCATTGCGCAAGTGGAGGTCCTTGTTGAGCAAGTGGCGGAAAAGCCATGCTGATGCTTCGCCAACTAGCTTCGTAGCCAATGACGGGTCGATGGGTTCCAGTTGTCTGCGCCGTGTTTTGGTCGGTGATGTCCTGCACACCCTCTCAGGACGGGAATCGCACGAATTGGTCCCAATGGCAGAAGGTGCCGAACGCTTACGCGGATCATTTTGAGATCTGGACGAGAGGATCACGATCATTGTTGTTGGTATTCGGGCACGGCGGTAGGCAGGACACGGTTGGTAAGTATTGGATCGGTTTGGATGGCGACCCTGAACTTCCACCGGTTGAGGTTATCAGGATCCCAGTGGAACTTGATAGCATCGCGTTGACCAGTACCACGCATGTTCCTTTTGTCACCACCCTTGGGCATGTGGCGAGCATTCGGGCATGCGCACATTTGGATCAAGTGCGCGATGTGTCGCTCCGAACGCGTGTTGAAAAGGGCGAGGTGAAGGAGATCGCCTCTGGAGATGGCATTGATCGAGAAACATTGCTCGTGCTGAAGCCACAAGCATTGTTCGGTTATCCTTTTGGACAGAGCGAAGGGAGTACCATTTCGCGGCTGGGTATTCCGGTCATCGAGGTGAGCGAATATTTGGAAGAACATCCGCTCGGAAGGGCGGAGTGGCTACTATTTTTCGGTGTGCTATTGGACGAGGAGCAGAAGGCGGACAGTCTCTTCGACGGGATCAAACGTAGATATGAAGCAATGCGGATCGAGACTTCTTCCGTTGATCGGCCCACGGTTCTTTTCGGTAGCGTGTGGGATGGCCAGTGGTGGGTGCCTCCTGGCAATAGCTACATGGCTCGCTTGATCGAGGATGCCGGAGGCCACTATCTGTTCGCTGATCGGAAGGGATCCGGAAACATTGCGGTGGACATGGAGACGATGGTGTCGGTTGCGAAAGATGCCAACTACTGGGGTATGGTCACAGCAGAGAAAGGGCCGATCATGGCTTCAACTTTTACAGGTGGGGACACCCGGTTGAAGAGTTTCAAAGCTGCACGAGAACATCACTTGTTCGTGAGCGCCGGTGAAAGCGATTTCTTCGGTAAGGCGATGATCGAACCTGACGTTCTGTTGCAAGATCTCATATGCAGTGTTGGATCGGTCCGATGTCCGCGGGAACATATGTTACAGGCCGTGCTGCCGTATTTCACGTGTGCCTATTACGAGACCAAAGTGGGGGACAAGACTCAATAATCGATGCCCAAGCGTCGGTAGATCTTCGCCATCAGCCACGCGGGCCCGATGAGCAAGAACTGCAAGTCCTTCAAGAAACTCGGTTTCTTCCCTTCGATCTTGTGACCGATGAACTGGCCAACCCAAGCGAGGGTGAAGGACACAAGGCAGATCACCCACAAGGGCCACGGAGCGCTTTGCTGAAGCCCAGCGGCGAGCCAATAGCAGAGCCCGCACCAAATTCCCATACCGACAAAAAGCAACCTTGATCGCATCGCATAAAAAACAAGCGTGAGCATGATGGCTGCCTTCGCCAGCAGGTGGTCGCCGATCAAAGGCAAGCCCGGAGATGGAATGCTGAAAAGCAAGCCGATCACACAGAAGAAGATCACCGGAACGCAGATCCAGTGAATGATCTCGTTCGTGGCATTGGTGTGGCTCTCGCCATACTCATCGAGCCAAGAATGGATACTGCGCGGGGTGCTCATGAACCAACCATGTACCGTTCGGCGATGATCCGACTGTGGTGGTTCGCATGCCCGGCTATCACCCAGCCGATCGCCCTTACAGTGATCGAACTATTGTTAGCAGTACCGGCCCTGTTGAGCGCCTCCAGCGGAAAACTGCGGAACAAAGCGATGGAAGATGATCGGACAAGGTCGTGTTCTTCCAGAAGGTCTTTCAACGTTCGTCGACCGGTCAAGGACTCCGGCACGTAATCGTTTTCCTCGAAACCTGCTAGTGCCGCAGAGTCATTGCGAGCAAAGCGTAATGCCCGATACGCGAAGATCCGCTCTGCATCGACAATGTGTTGCACCACATCCTTCACCGTCCATTTGCCAGCGGCATAGCTGTATTCCTCTCGGTCGGTTGGGAAGTTGCGCAGAACGGAATGAAGTCCATCGCTAGCAAGCCGCATGGCATCCGGGATATCTGTACCATCGGCTTTCGCGACGTAGCCGTGATAAAAGGTAGGTAGATCTTCAGCGGCGGGACGGATGGCGAGACTCATGGCCCCAAGATAGAAGCGCGATCAATGTGTGAGGTCCACGGCGATGGGTTCCGAAGAACCGCCGATCTCCTTCAGCATCTGTATCCAGCCAGAGCGTTTCCGCCACCAGCCGCTGGCAGGGCAGTTCGGGTCTTCCAAGGAGATCACTCCAACGCGCATATCCGAACCACAAGCCCTTCGAAAAAGCTCACGTGATCTGCGCGCATGAACG
>JANNYL010000359.1:0-2586 GCA_031410075.1 Flavobacteriales bacterium | reverse complement strand
CTCCAGTGTGGAAGGTGCCTTGAAGCTGTGCACCTGAACCCCCTGCGGATTGACGCCGCTCATCACGTGCCGGATGCAACTGTCCTTGCCCGCCGCGTCCATGGCCTGGAAGATGAGGAGCACCGACCGCTCTGACGAAGCGTACAGCACCTCCTGCATGTCCGAGATCAGGTCCTTGTCCTGCTCCAGGAGCTCCTTCAGGTCCTTCTTCACCATCGGGGTGTCGATGTCCGTCACATGGTCCTTCAGCTTGAAGGCCCCTTGTTTTTTGACCACGACGCGGGGGTCGTGGAGGAATGACCTGTTCATGGTGTGAAAGGTAGTCGTGCGGGCCGGCTTAGTGGTGCGCGAATGTTCGAACGAATGAGGAAAGGCGCCCCGCTGGAGCGCCTTTCCCATGGTTGTCGTTCGCAGGGTCTACAGCGTGCCGCGATTCTCCTGCTCCCGTTCGATCGCCTCGAACAGCGCCTTGAAGTTGCCCTTACCGAAGCTCTTCGCGCCCTTGCGCTGTATGATCTCGAAGAACATCGTCGGTCGGTCCAACACCGGCTTGGTGAAGAGCTGCAGCAGGTAGCCTTCATCATCGCGGTCCACCAGCACGCCGTGCTCCTTTAGAACACCAAGGTCCTCGTCGATCTCGCCCACGCGGTCCATCACCGTGTCGTAGTAGGATGACGGAACATAGAGGAACTCCACGCCGCGGTCTTTCAACTGGGTAACCGTTTCAATGATATTGTTGGTGGCCACCGCTATGTGCTGCACGCCGGCGCCGTTGTAGAATTCGATGTACTCCTCGATCTGGCTCTTCTTCTTTCCCTCGGCCGGCTCGTTGATCGGGAACTTGATGCGGCCGTTGCCGTTGCTCATCACCTTGCTCATCAGCGCGGTGTACTCCGTGCTGATGTCCTTGTCATCGAAGCTCACCAGCTGCGCGAAGCCCATCACGCGGGCGTAGAAATCCACCCAGGTGTTCATCTCGCCCCAGCCCACGTTGCCCACCATGTGATCGATGAACTTCAGGCCGGTGGGTGGTGGATTGTAGTGGCTCTTCCACGGCCGGAAGCCGGGCATGAACGCGCCCTTGTAGTTGTCGCGCTCCACGAAGATGTGCACCGTCTCCCCGTAGGTGTGAATGCCGCTGCGCACCACATAGCCGTGCTCGTCCTCTTCACGAACCGGCTCCATGAAGCTCTTCGCGCCACGCTTCGTGGTCTCCTCCCAGGCCTTCTTCGCATCGGGCACCCATAGGGCGATCACCTTCACGCCATCGCCATGCTTGCGGATGTGTTCGTTGATCGGGCTATCCGGTGTCATCGGCGTGGTGAGCACCAGGCGGATCTTGTCCTGCACCAGCACGTAACTCGTGCGGTCCTTCACGCCGGTCTCGAGGCCTGCGTACGCCAAGCTCTGGAAGCCCCACGCGGTCTTGTAGTAGTGCGCGCTCTGCTTGGCGTTACCCACGTATAGCTCCACGTAGTCCGTGCCAAGAAGCGGCAGGAAGTCCTGCGCGTCCGCCATGATCTTCTCAAGGCCGTAGTCGACGTCTTTCAGTCCAGTTGACATGATCGTTTGCTTCAATGATGTGCGAAGTTCGTGGTTTTACGGGCGCGAGTGCTGATGTGTGTCAGGTGGGCGTGCCCCTCGGCCAAATGCGCCTCGGGTCGGGCTTTTCCCTTCAAGTCCTCGGCTAAGAAGCCTCCGAGCTTTCCGGTACAATCCCTCACGCGCACTAGTTCGTGGGCGAGCTAGGTCGATGAAGAGCGTCGCGCAGCATTTCGGTCCTTACGTTCGGTAGCAGGTATCTCTTGGGAATCGTCCATGCCTCATCCTGGTCGAAAAAGAGGAAGACGTGCTCCTTCCCATCTTCAATCTTCCGGATCATCGAAGGGTCGACCTCGGAGCGTCGATACTTGCTTTCAAATACCACCTTTTCTCCCGTTATCTCCATGATTTGAGGGCCTTGCCATGCGGTGTTGCGCAGGTAGTAGTTCTTGAACCTCTTCGTTGCAGCATACCTGATCCAAATGAGTAGGCCGGTAAATACGATCGTATTCACGGTGAACTCCGTCCAGAAACTGCCGATTCGGGTTGTAACGTCTCCCTTGAGGCCATAATGAGTGATAGAAGCGGGGGACCAGAACCAAAGCAGCAGCGCGATTGCTGGTGGTATCACATAGGCGAATGATCTAATAAGTATGTTCTTGCGGTTTCTGAACCGCACAAACGCCATAAGATCTTCAATTGTCAATTCGTAAGCGACCTTCATATCTCTACTCGATTGGGCGGGTTGCCATAGTGACCGGTCGCATCGTATACTTGAGCGATTGCAGCGGAAAGCCCGTGGCGAGCCTCGGCTCAAGGCCGGGGGAGCGAGGACTTGTAGCGAAAAGCGCGACGGCGAGTCTTCGAGCCGACACACCCCAAGCATCCATCACTCCAACCAGCTCTTGTAATACTTCCCGTCGTCGATCTTCAAGCACTCCTCCGTCACCATCAACGGTTTGAAGGTATCGACCATCACCGCAAGCTCGTCGGTCTTCGTTTGTCCGATGGAACGTTCCATGGCGCCGGGGTGCGGGCCGTGCG
>JANNYL010000358.1:0-1683 GCA_031410075.1 Flavobacteriales bacterium | reverse complement strand
ATCGGCCAGCTCATCGGCGAAGGTTACTGGAACGAGCAGCGCTTTGCCGAGCACTACGCCGTAAGCAAATTCAGGCAGAAGGGTTGGGGCCGCGTGAAGATCCGCGAAGCGTTGAAATTCAAGAAGGTCTCGGCGCCGTGTGCAAAAAACGGGTTGGCCGCGATCGATGTTGATGAGTACATCGCGCACATATCCATGGCTGTGGAAAAACTACGTGGGAAAGCGAAAGGTCGGAATGAGTGGGAGCGGGAACAACGCGTGAAACGGGCGCTTCTGGGGAAAGGCTTTGAGAGCGATGTGATCGACGATGTGATGAAGACGGCCTGACCAGTACTTTCGCGGCCGCTCAAAACGCATTTGGACCGGTTCTGATCCCCTCTGTGTCTCTGTGCCCCTGTGGTAAGGCATTCCCCATGATCACCATCGACAAGATCCTCGATCTCAAGACACGCCTCGAAGCGCTCAAGAGCTACTTGGACGTGGAGGAGAAGCGCGGACAGATCTTGGAGGAGGAGAAATACACCCACGACCCCGACTTCTGGAACGACCAGAAGAAGGCGCAGGTGGTGATGAAGAAGATCCGCGAGCTGAAGCGTTGGGTGGGCCTGTACGAGAACGTGAAGCGCGAGGTAGATGACGCGGAAGTCACCTTCGAATTCTGGAAGGCCAAGGACGTGAGCGAGGAAGAGATGGAGGCACAGTTCTCGAAAGCTGCGGCCTCACTGGAAGAGCTCGAGTTCAAGAATATGCTCAGCGCCGAGGAAGATCCCTTGAGCGCCGTGGTGCAGATCACAGCCGGAGCCGGTGGCACCGAAAGTTGCGACTGGGCGGGCATGCTGTTGCGCATGTACCAGATGTGGGCGAAAAAGAACGGCTATGATATGCGGACGCTTGACTTCCAGGACGGAGATGGCGCTGGTGTGAAGCAGGCCACTATCGAGGTGAACGGCGACTTCGCCTACGGCATGTTGAAGAGCGAGAACGGCGTGCATCGGTTGGTACGCATCAGCCCATTCGATAGCAACGCGCGCAGGCATACGAGCTTCGTGAGCGTCTACGTGTACCCGCTGGTGGACGAGACCATCGAGATCGACATCAATCCGAGCGAGATCACGTGGGATACGTTCCGCAGTGGTGGTGCCGGTGGCCAGAACGTGAACAAAGTGGAGACCGGAGTTCGACTACGTCACGGACCAAGCGGCATCGTGATCGAGAACACCGAAACGCGTAGTCAGTTGGACAACAAGACCAAGGCGCTGCAATTGCTGAAGAGCCAACTCTACGAAGCCGAGTTGGAGAAACGCCGGGCCAAGCGGAACGTGATCGAGGCGGGCAAGAAGAAGATCGAGTGGGGCAGCCAGATCCGCAACTACGTGCTGCAACCGTACAAGCTCGTGAAGGACGTGCGCACCGGTTACGAAACCAGTAGTACAGATGATGTGCTCAACGGCGAGATCGATGAATTCCTGAAAGCATTTTTGATGCAACAAGGACAAAGTCAGAAAGTGTAGAAAGACGAAGAACTAGTTGGCAGTTGACCGGCGAAAGTGGACAACAGGAACTGCGAACTGCCAACTCAATAACAGCCAACTGTTCCATGGAATACCGGATCGAAAAGGACACAATGGGCGAGGTGAAAGTGCCTGCCGACAAGTACTGGGGCGCACAGACCGAACGTAGCCG
>JANNYL010000357.1:0-1532 GCA_031410075.1 Flavobacteriales bacterium | reverse complement strand
GACTCTCCAAATGTAGTCAGTTGTCAATCGCCTGTGCCGAACCGTTCGTCCGAACGCTCCTTTGACCTGAACGGAGCACAGACCACCCAGAAAGCTCCAGTCCACAGGTGTTCGTGCCATTTCCGAACTCCTGTTCAAAACCGTTCGTCACCTCATTTCATTCCCATTAGCACAAATTGTACTTTCACATCGCATTCTACCTCATGCGCAGCTCATTCCACATCATACTCACCCTGCTCTGTCTCACAGGCTGTGTAGCTGATGTGAATGCCCAGTCGAGCCCGGCTCCAGCACCATTGATGACTGAATTGTGTGGTTGCATGTCGGCGATCGATCTTGACGCGAGCGACCGAACGGTTGAAGCCTCGGTGCGCAATTGCATGGAGGAAGCGGTTGTGATGCATCCTTTGGAAGTGCGTTCCATACTCCGTGATCGGCCAACGAACGGGAGCAAAGCTTTTCAATTGGGTACCGCACTTGGTGGAGCCCTGCAGCACATGTGCCAGCCGTTCAACTTGGTTCGTGAGCGTTTGCAGCGCATTCCTCCTACTGCGAAGCCGGTGAGGCAGGGTACCTAGGACCTTGGTTCCTGTACTTTTGTGCCCCTAACCAAATCTGCATGCGTTCATTAGTTACCATTCTCTCCGGTCATTTCTTTGTTCTTGCCGCTCTGGCGCAATGGACTCCGTTGGCAACGGGCATGCTGAGCAGTCGCAGCATGACGAGCAACAGCGGTGATCTCTACGTAGCCACCTACCCTAACGGCGTGAAGAAAAGTGTAGGCGGCACGGGACCTTTCACCGCCGTGAATACCGGCTTACCGTTGAACGGCGCCAACTACTTCGTGCAAAGTGTTGGCACCGATGGGGCGTACCTGTATGCCGGGACCGAAAGCGGGATCTATCGCAGCGCCAGTGGCACAGATACTTGGAGCACTATCAATGGATCGCTCACTGCGAGCACCAGCGTGTACGCGCACAAGTTCTTCTCTATCGGAAGCAATATTCTCGCAGTGTTTACCGGAACCATTGCCCAAGGAGGAGGTATCTGGCGAAGCAGCACATTCGGGAACTCATGGAATTTGGGCCACAGCGGCATGGGGAGCAATGTTGAAGTGTACCACATCACGCCAGTCGGTGGGATACTCTACGCAAGCACTTCCGTTGGCATATACACCAGTGCTGACGCTGCGCAGAGCTGGACCGCACTGCCCAGTGTCAACTACACCACCTATTCGCTTGCGGCCATCGGCAATAGGCTTGTTATCGCATGCACCTTTGGAATCCGATATAGCACTGACAGCGGCAATTCGTGGATAGATGCAACAGGTGATCCTGGCAATCCGATCAAGGGTGAACTGATCGCGTTCGATGGGATCCTGTATTGCATTCTGAACCAGGTGGGATGCCTGCGTAGTCTGGACAATGGAACTACTTGGAGCGACTGGAACACCGGCTTCTCTATTGTCGACGCACAAGCCCAAGAAGAGTTCTTCCCGAACGGCAACACACTGTATTGCACGGCCTTGTTCG
>JANNYL010000356.1:0-2856 GCA_031410075.1 Flavobacteriales bacterium | reverse complement strand
GAAGTAAGCGGTTTGGCTATTGCTTTTACTACCGCTGGAGGTGGTAATGACCGCTGGCACAAAACTGCCCATTTGGGCAGCCCCCAAAGCAGCAGTCATGGAGTCCATCTTTCCGGTTACCTGCAGCACGACCAGAATATTGCCAACAGCATCGGTGCCTTGCTCGGTCACATTCACGGCAAAGCCGTTGGTATCAGCACCGGTCTTTGTAACACCGGTTGCAGCCGTAAGGCGAGGATCGACTTGGGCTGGGGTAGAAACTGCTGTGACATTAGCCATTTTAGTTGTGTTTTAGGAAGGTGAATATAGGAGATTCATACTTCAGACCAAATCAGCAGGCCACTCCATATTCGGTATGGCATAGGATCCTCCATTCAGCTGCTTCCTCTGGTCAGCTGCTATCAATGCTTCAATACGAGGCGACCACCGAATTGTGCGCTGAAAAGCGGATCGTCCGAATGTGCACCGCCCTTTTCGCTGATCCGGATAAAGGCCTCATAACAAACAGGAGCTTTTTGCGCGGCGATCATCATAACAGCTCACATGTACCCTACTGTTCTGACCAACCCTTGGTCTTGTCGATCCGATCAAGCCTTTCGAACAAAAGGATAACAACTTCTGCTGTGGTGATCGAACCTTGGCCCGACCTTTGGGTCCAACCAGGAATTAACCAACAACCGCATTCACAGAATGAGAACCTTATTCAGCACGCTGGCCTTGACCATGGCAATGGGCTTGATGGCACAGGACGCCGACATGGACGGCAAAGGCAAGAAGTCGCCGGAAGAACGTGCCAAGAACCGTACGGAAATGATGACCAAGGAGCTGGGCCTGACCCCCGAGCAGATCGCCAAGGTGAACACCGTGAACATTACCCACGCGCGCGGCGTCGATGATCTGAAGGGCATGACGGATGACAAGGTGAAGAAGGAACGTTCCAAAGCCTTGCGCGACAAGCGCGATAGTGATCTGAAAGGGATCCTTACAGCGGAGCAGTTCGCCAAAATGGAGAGCCTACGCGAAAAGAAGAAAGCCGTTGAGAAGGACAAAAAAGTAGGCAAGAAGGCGCATAACGAGTGATCGCATCTATCTGCAAGAAAAGGCCCGCTGGACAGCGGGCCTTTTCTTATTGACCGCGTTGGTGGATCAGTTGCTGTTCGGCTGGGCCTGCACAAGGGTCTTAGGCGCCGAGGGTGAAGGCGGCATGGCGAACCGGATGGGCATGGAATACAGCACGCTTACCGTCTGGCCATGTTGTGCGCCAGGGATCCAGGCGGGCATAGCCCTTACCAAACGCAACGCTTCCGCATCCAAGGCGAAATGCTGTCCGCGCACGATATGTGCATCCCGGATCTCCCCACTCTTGGAAACCACAAAGCTGACTTGCACCGGGCCGTTCACCTTGGCATCCAAAGCATCCTCCGGGAACTCGAAGTTCTTCATGAGGTAACTCCGAAGCGCGGCAGTACCGCCTGGAAACTCAGGCATTTTCTCAGCAATTGCATATACGGTTTCCTCTTCGGCCGGGGGTTGCCCGCGAACCGGAAGGCTATCGAAGATGAACAAGCAAATGGTGGAGAGGGCGAGAGATCTCGACATTGTAACCCGGATACGTAGGAAGTGGTGAACATGTTCCGCCGTCGAGCGGTCAACCCAGATTTCAACAAGCCTTGAAAACTCATTGTATCGCGGAACCCAACAGGCCAAGTGCGCGTTACATTCGCCGCGACACAAAAAAAGAACCGAATTCCCGGCAATACCGATGAGCGACAAGGCAAAGATCATCCTGGACGGAAAGACGTACGAGTTCCCGATCGTTACAGGAAGCGAGGGTGAAAGGGCCATCGATATTAGCAAGCTCCGCGATGAAAGCGGCTTCATAACGCTCGATTTCGGCTACAAGAACACGGGGGCTACCAAAAGTGCCATTACGTTCCTTGACGGCGAAGAAGGCATCTTGCATTACCGAGGCTACCCCATTGAACAGCTTGCCGAGAAAAGCAGTTTTCTGGAAGTAAGCTACCTCTTGCTCAACGGCGAACTGCCGAACAAGAAGCAGATGGAGGAATTCGATGGCAATATCCGCTATCACTCCCTGGTGCACGAGGACATGAAGCGCTTTTTCGAGTTCTTCCCGAACAACGCGCACCCCATGGGCATCCTCTCGGCCATGGTGAATTCGCTGAGCACCTTCTACCCCAAAAGCCAGGATCCGAACCGGCCGATGAAGGATGTGGAACGCACCATCTACCGCCTCATTGCCAAGATGCCCACGCTTGCGGCCATCAGCTACAAGAACAACCTGGGCCATCCGTACATGTACCCGAACAACAAGTTGGGTTACGTGGACAATTTCCTCTACATGATGTTCGGTATGCCTACCGAGGATTACGTGGGAGATCCCGTGGTTTCTGATGCCTTGAACAAATTGTTGATCCTGCATGCTGATCATGAGCAGAACTGTAGCGCGAGCACAGTGCGTATGGTTGGCAGTAGCCAGGCGAACCTCTATAGCGCAGTAAGCGCAGGGATCGCGGCCTTATGGGGGCCGTTGCACGGCGGCGCAAACCAGGAGGTGATCGAGATGCTCGAGACAATCCGAAATGATGGAGGAGATATCCAGAAATGGGTGGACAAGGCGAAGGACAAGAACGACCCGTTCCGTTTGTTCGGCTTCGGGCACCGCGTCTACAAGAACTTCGACCCACGCGCCATCATCATCAAGAAGGCCTGCGACGAGGTATTGAAGAAGATGGGTGTGAACGACCCTGTTCTGGACATCGCCCGGAGGTTGGAAGAGATCGCCCTGAAAGACGAATACTTCATAGAGCGCAAGCTTTACCCGAACGTGGACTT
>JANNYL010000355.1:0-3673 GCA_031410075.1 Flavobacteriales bacterium | reverse complement strand
GTGCTTCGGCTTCTGAATCCTCGCTCAATGTTCGCGAAATGCGGATGTCTTTCGCTGCGCCATCTACACCAACGGTGAAGGTGAGTTCAACTTCCCCGGTCACTTTGGCGTCCAGGTCACGCGCGGAATAGTTCAGTTCTTCGTCGAACAACCACTTCACGGCTTGGTCACCTCCGAAAGGAGCAGGTGGGAGAAAAGCCTGCGCTGCAACACCCAAGGACAAGGCTGCGGCGATCGGGAAAAGAAGGGTGCGAGCGAACAAGGTGCTGCATAGTGCACCATAGCCCGGCGAAGGGGAGTAAGTTTGCGGCATGTCCGCGAAGATGCACATAGCTATTGGAGATGAGGTCAACTTCTTGGATGAGGCAGGTGGGGGTGTGGTGCTTCGGTTGGCGTTGAAAGGCCGGGTTGTGGTGCGCACCCGCGATGGCTTTGAATTGGAATATCCGGTGGGTCAGTTGGTGCGGCGCGAAAAGTCATCGGCGTACGTCGTTAGCGATCACCATGCCCAACTCGTTGCGTCGAACGACCTGATGACCGAACGCATCGACAAGGACAAGGGCAAAGGAGCTTCCATCAACAACAGTGGCAAAGCACCGAAGCGAGTGGACGATCCATCGGTCATGGAGATCGACCTTCACTTGGAGAAGTTGATCGAGAACGACGCAGGCTTATCGGACGGTGAGAAACTGCGCTACCAGTTGGACTACTTCGAACGCATGCTGAACACCGCGATCCGCGAACGTAAACGGCGTTTGGTGGTGATCCATGGAGTAGGTGAAGGCGTGCTGCGTGAGGAAGTAAGGAAGGCCTTGCAGTATTACGAGGGATGTCGGTTCGACGACGCTGATCCACGGCGTTACGGCTATGGAGCCACCATGATCGATATTGTACATTACTGAACGTTCATTGACATCCTGCGCACCGCTCCATCGCTCTCGCTTTGCAGAAGTGAGGGAGGAAAGTCCGGGCAGCATAGGGCACCGTGCTTCCTAACGGGAAGGGATAAAGCTGGTGACGGCTTTGTTACGGAAAGTGCCACAGAAAGGGAAACTACCCGGTCGCAAGACATGGGAAAAGATGAAAACGTGGAGTAAAAGCCCACGCTTGTCGGCAGCGATGTCGGCATTTCGGTAAACCCCACGGGCTGAAAGACCAAATAGGCCGGGTCCCTTTATGCCGAAAGGCATAGTTGGGAAGGGTGGCTCGCTCCATCCCGGCGGGTAGGTCGATAGAGGTGTTCCGTGAGGGGCATCCCAGATAAATGATGGAGGTTCTCCGCAAGGGGATCACAGAACCCGGCTTACAGGTGCGCAGGTACTTCAGGGAGGGCCTTGGCGTTATGGCCAGGGCCCTTCACCTTTTTACGACCTGATACACCATTGCCACTTGCGGTGTGAACACTTGTTATCCGCTTCGCGCTGGAACGGTCTTCGCAAAGAACCGACCCTATTTTCGCCGTTATATGAGGAGATCACTTCTGGTATTGCTGTTATTGAGCAGCATCACAACCTTCGCGCAGGAACAAGTAACCGTTCACGGATCGGTTCTGGGTGGTGATGGAGAGCGGACGTTCTATGATCTGATGATCGTGAACCGCCGGCTCCGCACAGGCGTATTCGGCCATGTTGATGGCACGTTCACGGTAACCGCGTTCCGCTCGGATACCTTGCTCATTGGTGCTGGAGGTTATGTGACGCGCACGGTTCCGTTGTCCGAATACGATGAGAGCGAGCTCCGTTCCCTGGTGATCACCCTGCGTCCATGGGAGATCCAATTACGATCCGTTACCGTGCTGCCTGAACGAACGCTGAAGCAGATCCAAGAGGATATTGCCAAGCTCGGATATAGTGAGAAGGATTATCGAACCACGGGTATCAACGCATTCGAAAGCCCGATAACGTTCCTGTACCAGGAGTTCAGCAGGCGCGAACGAAGCAAACGCGAAGTGGCTGAAATGCGCAACGAGGATCGCAAAAGAGAACTTTTACGGGAACTGCTTTACCAGTATGTGGAGTATGACATCATCAACCTCGGCAACGAGAGTTTCGATGACTTCATCGATTTCTGTGCGGTGCCGGATGATGTGATCAGGGGCCTTTCGCAGTACGACTTCCTCGTTTATGTGAAGAAGAAATACGAGCTGTATTCGAGCCTCGGCCCTACACGGTTGCACTAAGGCGATGCGAGCGGCAGTGCTTTTCGCGGCGATCGGTTGCGTCAGCTTGGCACCTGCCCAAGAAGCGGGAGACACGGTCATCAACGTTCTTCAACTGGGCGAAGTAGTGGTTCATGGTCGTTCTACTGGAATGCGGTACGAGGGCTTCATCCGGCAGGTGATGGACGATACCACGTTCCAACACGCGTTCTTGAACACCAAGTATTTCGCGCATCGGGTGAAAAGTGCTTTCAATGTTCGGGACAAGAAAGCGCGAGAGACGGCTTCGATGTATCGGACGGGTAACCTTTATCGCAAGGGCTCTTCAGCCGAACGCATTTTGGATACCGCACGCGAAGTGGGGAAGCTGCGCAATGGCAGTGGTGAATTCCGCTTTCTCACGGCAGAGATGTACGACGATGTGTTCTTTCCCAAGGGTGCATATCGCGCGAGCAACACGATCGCCTCCCGCGATCAAGCGATCAGTCGCGAAAGCCGGTTCGACAAGTACAAAAGCGAACTGAAGAAATTCATGTTCAATCCTGGCCAGGAGATCGCCAGTGTTCCATTCATTGGAGACAAACTCGCGCTCTTCGAACCGGAAATGGTACCGCTCTATGACTTCAGTATCGGAACGGAATTCCGGAACGGACACCCCTGCTGGGTGTTCGGCGCAGTGGCGAAAGACACGGTGAACGAAAAACTGGCCGACGAGGACGACACCGTGATCAAGCGCATGAAGACATGGTTCGATCAGGAGACGATGAACGTGATGGCGCGCGAATACCGGATCATGCATGCGAGTTTGATCCTGGATTTCGACATCAGCATCCGTGTTGAGAACACGATCACAGCCGGTGAGCTGATGCCCACACAGGTTTGGTACGACGGCGTGTGGGACATCCCCTTCAAGAAGAAGGAGATCGTCGCATTCTACTTGTTGTACAGCGATTGGAAAATCGGGGAGTGATCAATCGATCGGCTCGCAGAGACGAGGCACGGCCATGTGAAAAGCCTTGGCCAGTCTGGATAAAAGGTCGTTCCCACGAGCATTCCCCACAGTTCGTCCATCGATCCATGTTACCGGGGTTAGTTCGCCCATAGTACCAGTACCAAAAACCGCGTCCGCCGTGATCAGTTCGGAAACACTGATGTCGCGAACGTGAACAGTGATCCCTGCTTCAAGTGCTAGTTCAAGGACCAGCGCACGTGTGATGCCACCCAAGCAACTGGTTGTGGTGGGAGTGTGCAGTTCTCCTCCAAGAACGCAGAACAGGTTGATGTCGTTGAGCTCCGCCACGTGCTCTCTCTTGTCCAACATGATCGCTGCGTCTACTCCTGCAGCGTTCGCTTCCAACTTGGCGAGTATGTTGTTGAGCAGGTTGTTGTGATGGATCTTGGGGTCGAGCACGTCGGGTCCCATGCGTCGAATGCTGCTCGTGATCACACGAATACCCTTGGCATTGTCATAAACCACGGGCTTCCATTCGGCAAGCACGATCAATGTGCATCCCT
>JANNYL010000354.1:0-1052 GCA_031410075.1 Flavobacteriales bacterium | reverse complement strand
TGCAACGACGGTAACCCGTTCACTGGTACAGATGTGATCCAGAACGATTGCAGCTGCGCAGGTACGCCTGTGCCATGCGACAACTGGGTGCTTACTGTGAACGCCAATGGCGCTGGTAGCGAGATAAGCTGGCAGATGATCGATGCTACGTCACCGTTCGTGCTTGCCTCGGGTGGTCCTTACCTCAACGGTAGCACCAACACGCCTACTATCTGTGTACCACAAGGTGCTTGCTTCAACCTCACCTTCACCGATGGCGGCAACAACGGTATCGCCGGTGGTGGCTGGAAGTTGGTGGACAACTTCGGTCGTCGCATCTTGGACAACACAGGTAACGGCGGTTGCTTCGGCACCACCAGCACCAATTCGGAAGCCTTCTGCAACCAGCCTTCGAGCACCCAAACGGTGATCGCTACCGATTGCGATCGCGTGAACTGGTTGTCTGGAGATGTGATCACGGCGAGCCCGGACGCTGCTGTGAGCGCGCAATACGGTATCGGCGACCAGACCGACGACGGTTACTGGTTCTGGTTCACCAACCCTTGCGGCGGATACACCCGTAAGATCTTCCGCAACCATGCGACCAGCGGTGGAAACGGTCCAGCGAACGCGGTACGCGCTGCCAAGCTCAAGCTCAGCACCATCGTTACCAATCCGCTACCATCTGGCACGCTGCTGAACGTTCGCGTTCGCACACAGGTGAACGGTGTGGTGGGCAATTGGGGTCCTGCTTGCTTGTTCAAGATCGATCCTGCAGCATGCACACTTACCCAGCTGAACAACACCATTGGCGACCCGAACTTGAGTTGCGGTGTTACCGGTAAAGTGGTTGGTGCGAGTGGAAATGCAGGGAAGATCTTCGCCAAGGTGGTTACCAGCGGAGGCAACCCGGCTACCAACTACCGCTTCGAGTTCGTTGAAGTCGGAGAAGGATACCTGCGTAATGCGACAAGCACCAACGCTGCGTTGCTCCTGGCACAATGGCAATCCAATCCGCTGTTGTGCGGTACGTACACCTACACGGTGCGCGTGCAGGCCAGCTTCGATGGTGG
>JANNYL010000353.1:0-2622 GCA_031410075.1 Flavobacteriales bacterium | reverse complement strand
CATGGCTTTGGACCCGTTTCTACAATGCTCAAAGCTGGCCTATCCGCATTTATCGTTCCATCTGCATCAGTCTCTTTCGCCCTCGGGGCAGGTTGGGATGGGGCCTCAGGATCTCGCGCCCCTACACGTTCCCAGCCGGTCACCATGGCTTGGAAATTATTCCATCCAGCCTTTATCACCTGCACGATATGCACCAGGAAGAAGAGGCAATACCCGATCGTTAGAACGAAGTGGATGAGCCGGGCGATCTCGTAGCCACCAAAAAGCCACGTGAGCCAATGAAGCTGTGTGGGCTTGTAGATCGCCAAGCCCGTCAACAAAGAACCAATGCCCATGACAACGATGCTTGTGTAGGCGATCTGTTGCGCTCCGTTGAACTTCTTTTCGGGGAGCGGCTTCTTGCTCAAACGCAGGTCGTGGAGCAGCACGAACCAGGCTTCTTTGAAGGAACCGCGCTTGGGCAACAGGAAACGCCACTCGCCACTGATCATCGTGTACAACACATAGAGGAAGCCGTTGATAAAGAACAGCCACATGAAGGCGAAATGCCAAGCCATGCCATCTGCTAATCGGAACGGGATGTTCAGGGCTTTGTAGAAGCCGGGAGGATAGAATTTGAAGAGTTCCAGATCACCAAGGCGAAGCGCGTACTCGTCGTTCGCCCAATAGATCAAGGTGCCGCTCCAGATCATCACGAAGAGCACCGGGAAATTCACCCAATGGAACCAGCGGATGGCCAACGGGTGTTTTTTGCGGATCGTGATCTTCTCGTCGGGCATCGCGACAAAGTACGATCAGGTTTTCGAATCGCGAACGTCGCCTTCACGTCATTCAACGAAGAAAGGGGCCGAAGCCCCTTCCCGAAACCCTTCTCTTGGTGAGACGGGTCTTGTATGGTTCTAGAACTTCGCTCGGCTCTTGCGACCAATGCGCTTTTTGCCACGCATCCAGTTGTACCGTTGGCGATAGAAATTCGATTGGCCCTTCAGCACATAGCTGTACGTGAAGGTCATTGTCAGGTAGCTGTCGTTGTGTGTAGGGTCGCCACGCTTGTTCTCGCTCTTTGGGCTGGGGCCATTTGAATCCCAGTAACCATACTGGTATTGACTTGGGATAGGGCCGGCACCATCGTCCACGTACGAATGCTGGTCGTACAACAGCTGCGATGTAGGGCGAATATCATCTGGCAAGCCGCTCAGATCCTTGTAGGTGGTGCTGGCATCATCGATATAATCGGTGAACGTTGTGCGCCAGCCGAAATCCCATCCAAAGCGATGCCGACGACGTTTGGTGAAATGGAACCCGATACCAACCGGTATGGCTACGCCGATATTCGAATAGTCAGCGAGTTCAGTGTTATAGTCCCGCAAATTGTAGAACTCACCTTCTCGATTGATCTGGCCTTTCGGGTTGTGGAAGAACCCAGCGACGCCTGCATAACCGAACAAGCGGAAATCGGTTTTGTATCGGCCGCGACCACCAAGATCGTTATCCGCGAAAATGGTGAATTCTCCGCGGAGGTACGCCTCGAACATGTCGTTACGGAAGTTCAGATTACGGCCAACACGCTGAGGGTTCGTGCTCAATGCATCGGCACCTTGAAGCCTGAAGTAGAGAAGCCCAGCGTTGATCGAAACCAATCGGTTGATCTTGCGACGAGCGAATCCCCCAAAGCACCACCGTGTTTGGCTCAGCTTCAGATCCCAAATGAAATCGCGACGGGTTTGCTCTTTGCCACCCATTTCGCCGAGGTAGTTGGCGCCACCTATGTGAACGCCAAAATCCCAAGCGTACTGGGCCTTTACGTTCCCATTGGCAGTGGCCAAGAGGATCAGTGCAACGGCACTAGTGCGTATCAATGACTTCATTGGATCGAGCGAACGGGTTGGAACTATCCCGCAAACCTACAAAAGTTCGGGTCACTTCAACGGGATCGGGGGGGTATAGGATATCAACGATCCGCATGACGATCGTGTGATCCTACATTCGTCGCCCCTTTCCTCATGTCCAACCGACTCACATCCCTTTTGGGCATTCGCTACCCCCTGGTTCAGGCTGGTATGATCTGGTGTTCTGGTTGGCGATTGGCCAGCGCCGTAAGCAATGCAGGAGGGTTGGGCGTGATCGGGAGCGGGAGTATGTACCCCGATGTTCTACAGGAACACGTGAGAAAGTGCAAGGCAGCGACGAACAAACCCTTTGCGGTGAACGTGCCATTGCTCTATCCCAATGTGGAGGAACACATGCGAACGATCGTTGATGAAGGGGTACGTATCGTGTTCACAAGCGCTGGAAATCCCTCCACTTGGACCAAGCATTTGAAGGACCATGGAATTACGGTTGTTCACGTCACGGCTTCCGTGAAATTCGCGCTCAAAGCCGTTGATGCAGGGGCCGATGCAGTGGTGGCCGAAGGCTTTGAGGCCGGCGGTCACAATGGTCGTGAGGAAACGACCACACTCGTTCTGGTACCGCTCGTTCGAGACGCGGTCAATGTGCCTGTGATCGCTGCAGGGGGAATTGCGGATGGCAGGGCCATGTTAGCCGCGATGGCCTTAGGTGCCGATGGTGTTCAGGTGGGTAGTAGATTCGTGTGCAGTGAAGAAAGCAGTGCCCATCAGG
>JANNYL010000352.1:0-6137 GCA_031410075.1 Flavobacteriales bacterium | reverse complement strand
ATCCATATGCGGGGCTGACCAAGTTGGAACACGAGCATTACACTGGTCATGGCCACTACGGCGGCAATACTCACGATCAATAGCATCCATTTCACACCCGTTAGCTGGAATACTTCGGCCAGTGGATCGCTCACACCAAGCTGCGAGAACGGTACCATTCCGGTGAGAACCAAGGCGAGCAGGATATACAGACCAGTGCAGATCACCAGAGACCACATCATGCTTCGAGGGAGATCACGCTGTGGATCCTTGCTTTCTTCGGCCAAAGTGCTAACGGCATCGAACCCGATATAAGCGAAGAAAACCGCGCTCACGCCGGCCATCACACCACCGAATCCTTTTGGAAGGAAGGGCGTCCAGTTGTCGATATCGATGTGCGTGGCGCCAACGATGATCACCAACGCGATGATCGCGAGCTTGATCATCACCATGATGTTGCTCGCGTTCCGGCTCTCCTTTACGCCCACATACACCACTGCGGTGATCAGAATATTGATCAGCACAGCGGGAAGATCGAAGATGATGCGGACGGTGTTGAGGAACTTCGGAGCCGCATTCCATGCTGTCACCCCTTCCGAGGCGAACACAGCATTGATCGCCTGCTGGGCAGCTACTGGGTCATCCGCCAGGGGAAAGGCCACTTTCAATTCCCTCAGTGCTAGATGAGCCTTTGAAGCCGCCGTGTAATTGATCGTGAGCCAGGCGGGCATGTGGATGTGGAACGCTTCGAGTAAGTTGGTGAAGTACCCGCTCCAACTGAAGGCCACGTAGATGTTTCCAATGCTGTACTCCATCAGTAGAGCCCAGCCGATGATCCACGCGAAGACCTCCCCAAAACTCACATATGCGTATGTGTACGCACTGCCGCTCACCGGCACACGGGAGGCGAACTCAGCATAACACAAAGCTGTGAATCCGCAGGCGATACCACACATTATAAAAAGCAGTACCACGCCCGGCCCACCACTGGCGCACGCAGTACCCATGCTGCTGAAACTGCCTGCGCCAATGATCGCGGCAATACCGAAGAAAGTAAGATCGCGAACACCGAGCGTACGATGCATGCCGGTCCCCGACACAGATCCGGAATGGTCCTCACCATCGGGTATTGGATGTCCCACGACCGGCTCGTGCTGTTTCAGTGCACTGGCGATCGGTTTCTTGCGGAAGAGGGACGCGAGCATGTGCACAAGTGTAGGGCTAACGGCCGATCACTGGCACGCCCTCGTCTACGATCAGTCGTGTGATGCCTGCGGTTCGCATACGTACATAGCCTGCGCTGTCCATTCCATATACAAGCTTGTTGGCCAGCAGATCGTGTTCGCGCAACCATCCGATATGTTCATCATTCACTTCATCATCGAAGCTGCTGAGGAAGTCAGGGCGGAAGTTTTTTGGAAAAAACCAGTAGGTCCATTCCTCACCCTGGTCGAAGCCTTCAAGTACGGTGTTCAACTCGGGGTGATGGAATTCGAGATAGGTGAGGAACGTGATACTGGAACTGGCAACCAACGTGATCTCTTCGGCGTGGTGGCGCGCAATAAGCTTCGCAAGGCTATCGGCTTGATCGAGGCCGGAGAATTTTGTATCCAAATAGATCAGCAGGGTGTCACCGACACGCGAAAGAGCAGCATCCAGTGTTGGGATATGGCAATTGGAAGGAATGGAGTGACGCAACAGAACCGGCCCTTCCAATGTCCGGAGATCCTTGTCCGTTACAACTCCGTCTAGACCAAGAAGTCGCTTGCAGGTATCATCATGAAAGAGCACGAAAACGTGATCCTTCGTTTCCTGAATATCGAGTTCTACCCCGGTATAACCCAAGGTGATCGAATGCACGATGCCTTCAATGCAATTCTCGGGGAATACCGCGTCACTTCCGCGGTGGGCGAAGTGGGCGAGGGGTACGATGTTCAATCTTGAATGGTTCGCCTTCGGGCCAAAGCCACCTCCAAAACCGAAGACCAGGACAAGCAGGCAAATGGCGATCACCGCAGCGATCCTGAACGTGTTGCTCCTGATCAAGGCAAAGAGGTGTTCGCGGCAGCCTTTCCACCGTCCAGCAAGTCATGTTCCACAAGCCATTGTGTGGTCTGCATCATGCTGTACGTGTAGCGTTTCATCGCTTCCGCTTTTTCTGGAAATTGCTTGGTGAGGTCCTCGGTGGAAAGATCGGCGAAGCGATACAGCGTCTCGTGACCATTACCCCGATCGATGAAATAGTGAACACTATCGATACATCCGATCCGGTCATCAGCGCAGAAATACATGAAGGGCCTTTGCTGTTTGGTGATGTCGATGCCCATGGTGGTGTTCGTCCACGGAATATTCAGCATGCCCAGGACGGTTGGCGCTACATCGATCTGCCCGCAAGGTGAATTGACAATGCCAGGTGATATGTGCCCCGAAGGCACGTGGAAGATGAGCGGTGTATGATGGAACGAGAGTGGCATATCGTACGTATGGCCCATGTTCACGCCGTGATCACCGAGGATCACGAACACGGTGTTCTTGTACCATGGTTCCTTGGAAGAAAGTTCGAAAAAACGAGCGACCGATCGATCGACATACTCGACGATGCGGTCTTCGAGTTTTTCACTGTTCGGCTCGAACCAAAGGCTGTCCGGTAAGATGTACGGCTTATGGTCGCTGGTGGTCATGAACACCGACAGAAAAGGCCCCTTCTTCGCCAAGGCGTTCAATTCGGGCACCGCGTACTCGAACATCCGGTGATCCGGAACACCATTGGTGCTGGCGATCCATTCGTCCGGGTAATCGTCTTCGGAGATAACCCGATCAAACCCGTGCGATAGAAGGAATCCTTTCATGTTGTCGAATTCGGGATCGTGGGTCGTACAGAACAGGGTTGAATACCCCTTCGATCGTAGGACGTGGGCAAGGCCTTGGTGCTTGTTGCCAAGCCAATCTTCCAAAGGCTGCTGCTGGTACAATGCCGGGAACGAGTACAAGGTGGAATAGATGCCATTGTAGGTGTGGATACCGGCGCTATAAGCATGGTCGCAGCTCAGCGAGACTTTCTGCAGGGCGCTGAGGAACGGAGTAAGGTCCGCAGGACCACCGTATTGCCCCATCTTGAAAGTGCTCATGCTTTCCAATAGGATGATCACCACATTGGCACTGTCCATGGGCGTAGTGGGAATGATCCGTCTGGCTATCGGCGAGGCCATCAGTCCTTGTTCAGCGCCTAACTCGTGCATGGTGTTCCATGTGGCAGCCTCCGCATTCATTAGCAATACAGGTGTTCTCGAAGAAGAGAAATTCTTTTCACTGGAAACAGCGAACGTGAACACCGGGTTCAAGCCCAATTGGTTCAGGAAGGGGTTGTCACCGAAATAGGCGGTGCCGACTTGGATCGGCGACTTTTCGTCGACCCGGCCCCGCATACCAACGAAGAGCAGACCACCAAAAAACAATAAGGTGATCGACGCACCAATGATGTGCGAGCTGCTTTTGGCGGACATGGATCCACCGGGATGTGTTTTGATGGAAGCCAGTTTCGCCCAACGGAGCCCGAGTATCGTTAAGGCGTATGCTCCAATGAACGGTAAGAAGTAGATCCAGAACGAGCGCTCTTGAATTACCAAATTGGCCATGTAGCGCCCGTTATCCATCCAGTGCAGCGCGGAAACGCTGAAACGTGCGTAGTTGTGCAGGAACCAGGGAATGTCGGCCGCGAGGATGAACAACACCGGCAACATCATCACTTTGAAGAAGCGATCCGCCCATTGGATCCACCGATCGGACCGCGCGCCCAGGAAGTGACCCAGCGAAAGAAGAAGGAATGGCAAGGCCAGCAGGTAACAGGCCACCACCGTATCGAAGCGCCATCCGATGAACATGGCGTGCAGCAGGTCGATCCATGAGCCAAGGTTCAAGCTCCAAGCTGAAGCAACCACCACTAAAAGCAGCAGCCTGAACAGCACGCATACCGTGACGATGACCGCATAAATGCGAAGCAAATAGCGAATGTGTTGTGGTAGCCGCAAAAGACAAGGGCTCCATAGAGGAGCGACGCAAAGGTGCTATGCAGGGATGAATGAAGAATCAAGGGCCTCAAAGCCTTGTTGCCATGGAGTACTTTGATCCTATTAACATCGGCTTGACATACGCTGGTTCCAAGCTAGAGGCCTTCGGCTACATTTGGCTCCCTTTTGCAACGACCACCCCATGATGAAGTCTGTTCTGGCAAGTGCCGCACTGTTGATCGCCCTGAGCACTCAGGCTCAGAAAGAACTTATCAAAGCTCCTGTTGTGAGCGACGACCCGGTTCTTATGACCGTGGATGGAAAGCCGGTTACACGTAGCGAGTTCGAGGCTATCTACAAGAAGAACAACAAGGATGCAGCCGTTACCAAGGAAGCGCTGAACGAATACCTGGACCTGTTCATCAATTACAAATTGAAGGTACGGGCCGCAGAAGAATTGGGCATGGACACCGTTGGCAAGTTCAAGACCGAACTCGACGGCTACCGCAAGCAATTGGCTCGTCCGTATTTGATCGATCGAAATCTGAATGATGACCTGATCAAGGAGGCCTTCGATCGCACTGGCATTGAAGTGCGTGCGAGCCACATCCTGGCCCAAATGCCTGCGGATCCTGCCCCGGCAGATACTCTGGCTGCTTGGAAGAAGATCATGGCGCTACGCGATCGGGTGAACGCTGGTGAGGATTGGGCCAGTGTTGCCAGCGGCAAAGGCGGAAGTGACGATCCGAGCGCGGCCAAGAACGGCGGCGATCTCGGTTGGTTCAGCGCGTTGCAAATGGTCTACCCTTTCGAGAACGCAGCATACAGCACGCAACCTGGCCAGATCAGTAAGCCTGTTCGCACCCGATTCGGTTACCATATCATCAAGGTGATCGATAGGCGTCCAGCTCGTGGCCAGATGAAAGTCGCACACATCATGATCCGTAGCACGGATCAGGACAGTCCTGAAAAACAAACCCTGGCGAAGCAGAAGATCGAACAGGTGAACGACCGGATGAAGAGCGGGGAGATCAACTTCTCTGATGCGGCGTTGAAATACAGCGATGACGAAAGCACGAATACGAAAGGCGGCGAATTGCCCATGTTCGGTTCAGGTAAAATGATCGAGGAATTCGAGGATGTCAGTTTTGGTCTGAAGCAGGATGGAGATGTGAGTGCAGCGTTCAAGACCCGCTACGGATGGCATATCGTAAAGCGTTTGGAGTACAAAGCACCTCCTGCTTTCGAAGAGGCCAAGGGCGATCTGAAACAAAAGATCGCACGTGATAGCCGTGCGGAGATCACGCGCCAGAAGTTCCTTTCCGACCTGAAGGCAACGTATCACGCCAAGACCGATGAGAAAGCGTTGAAAGCGTTATACCCGTTGGTGGACAGTACTATTTTCAAGAAGGGTACGACCATTACGGATACACTGGTCCGCAAGGACGTCGTGGAGGGCATCGTGATGCACAATGGCATGAAGTTCCGTCGCGAGTTGAACGGCACGCTCCAGGGTGGTAAAGTGGTGAACGTTCGCAGTCGCAAACACGATGAACTGAAGCCTTCGCCGAATGACACGGTCATCGTACGTGATGTGCAGGAGGGGTGGTCATATGATCGCACCAAGGGAGCCAAGCTTACCAAGAACGTGTTCAGTATCGATGGGCGTGCATGGAGCCAACAGCAATTCCTGGGTTGGCTTGAAGCCAAGCAGAAGCGTGAGCCCATGGTGGCCACGCCGGTTTATATGCAGGACCGTTTCAAGCAATTCGTCGATGAGGAAATGCTCGCGCACGAAGACGGACAGTTGGAAACCAAATACCCGGAATTCCGCATGTTGATGAAAGAGTACCGGGACGGTATTCTTCTGTTCGAACTCACCGATCAGAAGGTGTGGAGCAAGGCGGTGAAGGATACAACGGGTCTTCAAGGATATTACGAGGCGAACAAGATGAACTACCTGTATGATACGCGCTACGATCTTGATATTTATTCCTGCGCCAATGATGCGGTGGTCAAACAGATGAACGCATTGTACAAGAAAGGCAAGAGGGGCATGGACATCGCGAAGGCCTTGAACAAGGATGACAAGAGCGCGTTGATAGACGTTGAGAGCGGCGTGTTCAGCGAAGAAGAAAAGCCGATGATCAA
>JANNYL010000351.1:0-9579 GCA_031410075.1 Flavobacteriales bacterium | reverse complement strand
GGCCCCTTGTTCGACACCATGATCGCACATTACCTGCTGAAGCCCGACCTGCGCCACGGCATGGACTTCCTCGCAGAAACGGAACTGAACTACCGGCCGGTAAGCATCGAAACGCTGATCGGGCCGAAAGGGAAAGGCCAGAAGAGCATGCGCGATGCGGACGTGAACGCGGTGAAAGAATACAGCGCGGAGGATGCTGACGTCACTTGGCAATTGCACGAACGCTTCGCACCGAAGTTGGAAGAGGAAGGCGTTACCAAGCTCTTCAACGAAGTGGAAATGCCCTTGGTGAAGGTGCTTGCCGATATGGAGCTCGAGGGTATCCGTATCGACATTCCAGCGCTGAAGAATTTCAGCGAAGAACTTTCCGCAGACATCCTTCGCCTGCAGGACGAGATCCACAAGGTGTGCGGAGTGTCGTTCAATATCGACAGCCCTAAACAACTGGGTGATGTCCTCTTCGAAACGCTCAAACTCGGTGGTGATCCCGGCTCAGGGGCCGGTCCGGGCAAGATCAAGAAAACCAAGACCGGCCAATACCAAACGAGTGAGGACATCCTACAGGAACTCAGCGCTTCGCACCCTGCGATCCCGCTCATGCTCGACTACCGCAGTTTGCGCAAATTGAAAGGCACCTACGTGGACACACTGCCCGAAGCCGCCGATAAAGCCACAGGACGCGTTCATACCAACTACCTGCAAACCGTAGCTGCTACGGGCCGCCTGGCGAGCAACGATCCCAATCTGCAGAACATCCCGATCCGCACGGAGAAAGGACGCGAGATCCGCAAAGCCTTTATACCGCGTGATGAGAATTATTTGCTCCTAAGCGCGGATTACAGCCAGATCGAGCTGCGCATAATCGCCCACATGAGCGGCGATCACAACATGCAGGAGGCTTTTCGCCATGGGCTCGATATCCACGCCGCCACAGCCGCGAAAGTCTTCAGCGTGGATATTGCTGAAGTGACCCGTGAACAGCGCAGCAAGGCCAAAGCCGTGAACTTCGGCATCGCCTATGGTCAAGGTGCTTTCGGGCTTTCCCAGAACCTGGGCATTCCCCGGGCAGAGGCCAAGGCGATCATAGACGACTATTTCGCACAGTTCCCCGGAGTGCGTGGGTACATGGATGAGATGATCGGTTTCTGCCGCACCCACGGCTATGTGAAAACGTTGATGGACCGCCGTCGTTACCTCCCCGATATCACCAGTGCCAACAACACTGTGCGTGCACAGGCCGAGCGCGTGGCGATCAACGCGCCGATGCAGGGCAGTGCAGCCGATATCATCAAAGTGGCCATGGTGCGGATCAGCGCTCGTATGAAGCAGGAACGGATGAAGAGCAAGCTCCTCTTGCAAGTGCACGATGAACTCGTGTTCGACGCTCATAACGACGAAGCGGCAGGCCTGAAAGCGATGGTGAAAGAGCTGATGGAAGGTGCCATACACTTGGATGTGCCGCTCCTTGTTGACATATCGTTGGGGAAAAACTGGTTGGAAGCTCACTGACAGGCCGGTAGGGTCCAGCATCTTTACGGCGACTCTCCCAGAACACCCTTCCCTAACATGCGAACAAGCATATTGACTTGTGGCCTGGCGGCCTTGTTTCTGCTGGCTTCCTGCGGTGGCGATCAGCCCAAGCAGGACACCTTGAACAACGAAACCAAGGTTGATAGTACCCAAGCCGCCCGCGTGCGGAAGACCAAGAACATCTTCCACAACATTCCCAGCCCCATGGAAACCGCTGCCTTGTTGAAAAAGGCCGGTGCCGAATACTCCAAGGACATCCTGAACGACGTCAAGAACGTTGACAACTACACCGCTGCGAGCAAACAGGCGCTCAACCTTGGTATCTACGGCGCGGACCTCAGCTACGCAAGCGTCTTCAACAATACGCAGGAAAGCATGCTCTTCACAGCCTGCGCACAGAACCTGGCCAAGCGCCTTGACGTGAGCAATGCCTTTGGTCAGGAGACGATCGATCGTATGGAAGAGAACCGCAATGATCGTGACTCCTTGCTCAACATCATCAGTGAGACATACTGGAACGTGGATGCTTACTTGAAAGAGAACGGTCGTGATAATGTGAGCGCCCTGATGATCGCCGGTGGTTGGGTGGAAGGCCTCTACATCGCAACCCAAGTCTGCAAGAGCCACGATACCCCAGAATTGCGCCAGCGAATTGGCGAACAGAAACTCGCGTTGGGTGAACTGATCGACCTGCTCGCCACCTACTCCACGGATGACGCGGCAGTTACGGGTGTGCGTGCAGACCTGGAAGCCATTTCAGCCCTGTACTCGGCTGCCCCTGCAGCGGTTGCCAGCACGGTGAAACAAGAGAACGGTGTTACGGTGATCGGTGGCGGCAGCCCAGCGGCCACGGTTACGGATGAGCAACTGAAGCTCATCACGGCCAAGACCAATGACGTTCGCAATGGCTACATCAACTGAGCACATACCGATGAACACCCACCGCACTCTGATCGCGATCGCCGCATTGGTTCTTCTGCAAGTTGGCGCCATGGCCCAGTGCCGGGCCTTCGCCAAACACAACTGCATTCCCAACTTGTTGCCGTACAAATTCAACGAAACCTTCAATGCCGCGCAGTTGGCCAACGGCGAAGAAGCCGAAGTGGAACTCACGTTCTACAGCGGCCAGGAATACCGCTTGATGGTGTGCGCCCAATCCATTCTGGGTAATGTGAACTGGAAGTTGAGCGACGCCACAGGCCAAGTACTTTTCGAAAGCAAGGCTGAAGAACCCAAGGATGTTTTCGATTTCAAAGTGGCCAATACCCAACAGTTGAAGGTATTTATCGATGTGCCTGAAAAGGCTGGTGGCGGCAACGATATGCTGCACGTGGGTTGCGTAGGGATCCTGGTGGGCTTCAAGGAATAAGGCTTTCGTAGCTTCCGCATGGCCAAATGCAGCTTAGCGGATAAGTACTACGCTCTTGCGTTCCAGGTTGGTTGCGATGGGAAATTCCAGTTGACCCTTTAACCAAGAACACCCCACCCCATGGCCTGCCCCGGTCTGGTGTTAGCAGCAGTCCTTGGGGTGGTGGTAACACCAGCAGGAGTTCTATAAGCCTTGTCCAGAATGGGCTGTGGCCTGCACAGGAAGTACTGTTGGCTTGTGAATGTGTTTTCATTCTTGTACAAGTTGGGGCTCAACTTGTTCAAGTTCTGGCTAAAGTTGTTCAAGTTGGGGCTCAACTTGTTCAAGTTCTGGCTAAAGTTGTTCAAGTTGAGGCTCAACTTGTTCAAGTTCTGCCTAAAGTCGTTCAAGTTGAGGCTCTACTTGTTCAAGTTCTGCCTAAAGCCGTTCAAGTTGAGGCTCGACTTGTTCAAGTTCTAGCTAAAGTCGTTCAAGTTGAGGCTCAACTTGTTCATGTTCTGGCTAAAGCCGTTCAAGTTGTGGTCCAACTTGTTCATGTTCTGGCTCGGTTTGTTCAAGTTGAGGCCGCGTTTGTTCAGGTTCCCCTGCAACTTGTTACAGTTATCCAGCAAGGCCTTCGAGGTAGGCTGGTACTCGTTCTTGTTCCGTTGAAAGTGGTTCAGGAGACCAATTTCAGAATTCGCGCTTGCCAGCTTGACCGCACCCTTGATTCCTCACCCCTCTAAATCAAGTGCGGGGGAGAGGTGGTGGATGAATTATCAAAGAGGTCCATTAGAGCATGAACTGATCTAGGGCAGGCCCGATTTCATTTGGTTGGCCTTATCGCTCGATCGGCACCTTCTGTGGCCGCCCAGACAAATTTGGCAGTTGGCCAAAAATACCCTGAACTGGGTATTGATATGGCTTCCGGACTTGTGTAGGATCGCACTCTCACATACGAACCCACATACGCCATGAGAAACTTGATCACGTTTTGCTTGCTTGCTGTACAGCTCGAGGCATTTTCACAAGATGCCTACGGCGAACCGTTCTCCCCGACAACCTATTGGGTACCCAACGAGGGCCAATTCGTTGACAGTCACGGTGACCCTATGCCCACCAAGAAGTTCGTGAGCGTGGGCAGCAACCCACAGGTGGTCGCCGGTACCAACAGCCTGCTTTCGTTGTTCTTCACAATTCCGGACCTGGTAAACCCGAAGCGTTGCCACATTACCATGAAGCCTGTTGGGGAAACCGCCCAGTTGAAACAACCGTACGCTGCCCAATTGGCGCCTGGTACCGACAACTACTACTACCCCTGGTGCATGCCAGGTATTACGGAAATAAAGCGCTATTACGTTGTGCGGTACGACGACATAATGCCAAACGTGCACCAAGTGGTTTACAGCACGCCAAGCGGCTTGCGCATGGCGATAGTCTGCGATCCCGGGTTCAATCAAGAGGACCTCTACTTCAAGTTCTCTGGCCAAGACAGTTTGCGAGTGGATATTGAAGGTGCACTGAAACTCTACGTAGGCGATAAGTACATCCGATTCGAGCAGGCCGTCGCCTACCAATTGGACGACAACCAAGAGCCGGTCTCGCTCTCTTGGGGTGCCAATTGGGAACAGGCGAATACCACGGGTGTTGTCTCTTTCTATTTTGGCGAATACGACCCTGATCGCACCGTGGTCTTGCAAATAGGCCCGCCACCCATGGGCGGTGGTGGCAACGAGAACCTGAACGAAGGCTTGGATTGGAGTACCAGCTTTGGTGACGATAACGGTGGTAATGGCTTGGGCGAACACATGGGCGCTTCTGTTGCCGGGCCAGATGGCTCGCTCTACATTACCGGATCCCACATTTACGGTGAGTTCCCGCCTATACCTGGTTGGGTACCCATATTGGACGCTACATGGGATGTGTTCTTGTTGAAGCATAAATACGCACCAGGTGATCCAACTCAAGACGCCGCACAAGCATATGCCACCCACATCGGAGGCGCAGGAGACGATAAATCCAAAGCCCTTTTCATGAACCAAGCCAGTACGGCCTTGTACCTCGGTGGCTATACCAAGAGCACAGATCTGCCAACATTTCCTCCTGATGACCCTCTGGATGGTAGCTATTGGGAAGAAGACTTAAAGGGTACTGCGGATGGTTTGTTGATGAAGCTGGACCCCGCCACGGGTTTCTTGCAGCGCTTGGCTGCTTTCGGCGGCAGCGGTAAAGACATGATCACGGCGTTCAGCGAAGATGATCAAGGTAAGATCTGGTTTACAGGTGTTACCGATTCGCCAACAGGTACCGAGGACAATTGCAACTCGCCTGCAACGGGTTTTCCTCTCTGCGATCCTGCTGGCAGCAATTATTGGCAGCCGAACAATGCCGGTGGGCTGGATGCGTTCCTTACCCGCTTGGATGTCAATTTCCATATGACCAGCAGCACATTTTTTGGAAGCGCTGCGGACGACAAGGCGTACGACCTCACCTTCACCAAATCAACCCCACCGTTGATCACCATGGTGGGCAGCACCGAAGGCACCATCCCGCAAAATGCCTTCGGCACGTTCCACTTGGCAGGCGATGGCATGAAAGGGGGCTTTATTGCCACGTTCACATTGAACAGTGAATTGAGGTGGAGCACGAATGTGCAGAAGTTGAACAGCCTACAGAACATAGCTGAGCGCAACAACAACGTGCTCGTTCTGGGCTATTCCCACCACACCAATTATTGGATCTACAATGGTGGTGGCGACGAACCCTTGAATTCACCGGCTGTGGCCTCATGCATTGCTGTGCCCGGTGCGGTCAGCATCTGCGATCCCGGTAGCGGTGCCTATACCGATGCACAAGCGTTGGGCGGCGATACTTATGTGGCCGAATTCAACCCGGTGCTCGGAACCTTGTTGTGGAGCACTTTTATTGGCGATGGTTCGGAAGAGTTGCCCGCCATTGCTTCGTACCAGTGGGCCGGTGTAGCCTACGAGTTCTTCGGTTTTCGCAAATACCAGGACTTGGCCGTGGATGCGCTCGACAATTTTTACGTGATGTCCACCACTTCCAAATTACCCGTGGAACCGAGCAGCTACCCCACGCTACCAGCAGCACCCTTCTACTACAAGGCCATAGACAATACTGTAGGTGATGACCAAAGCGATATTACCCTGCATTGCTTTCGTGCCAACCGGAGCCTCTATTGGGCTACCATCTTTGGTGCCTTCGCCCCACATGTGCCGCTGCCACCAGATTGGGATTACTATTACCTGAGCGATGGCTGCGACTTAGGCGCATCGCTGGCCTTGGTGGATCATGAAGCCCTGTATTGGACCGGCACTACCGGGAACGACCGATTCCCCACCCAATGTCCATACCCCGGCACCTCTTACTGCGAACCGTTCGCTACCTCCAACGTCCAAAACTGGCAAGGTTTCGCTACCCGCATGAATTTGCAGGATATCAATATCGGTCTCGAAGAGGTGGTTGGATCAGCCTCCGCCATTTCCTGTTGGCCCAATCCTGTTACCGATGTCGTGGCTTTCCATTTCCAAGGCCTGCCTACCGAAAACGGAAACGTTCGTGTGTTCGATCCTACGGGCAGGTTAGTGATGGAGCTACCGTTGAACAACGGCAAAACCTCTTTAGGCACACTGGCACCGGGTTATTACAATGCCGTGGTGCTCGATAGCCATAACCGCCTGTTGGGCACTACACCACTGATAAAAACGCGTTGATGCCATGACGCTCTCGCGCCGTACCGGCCTCGCCCTTTGCGTATGCGCGCTCTCGTACTGCGCCCCGGCCCAATACTTCGCTCCCGTTGGGCCGGGCGTTAGTTACGAATCCGTGTCTCGCTTTTTGGAAGACACGCTCTCGAATTTGCTTTACATAGCAGGGAATTTTCAAGGAACGCGCGATACTTCAGTTGCCTCACCGGGCATTTTGCGCTGGGATGGAACCTCCTATTCTGCTGTCGGCTGTGGGTTTGATAATGATTGCGTTCCGTCTCCGAATTGGAGTAGTGTGTATCCGGTGCAAGGTCTTGCCCTATGGAATTCGGAGCTCTATGCCTGCGGGGAATTCCTAATGGCAAATAACAATACACTGAACTTCATCGCCCGTTTCGATGGCACCACTTGGCAGCCCTTGGCCGGTGGAATGGATGGGCCGGTGCGCAGTGTACGTGCGTACCCCGATGGGCTGTACGCCGCCGGTTGGTTCACCTATGCCGATACCGTGCAAGCCAATGGCCTCGCCCGTTGGGATGGTACACAATGGCACAGGGTACATAACCTGCCATTGCTCGATTCGCTAACAGGAATAAACTTCATTAATGATGTCGCTCTAATGGGGGATGACGTGTACATAGGTGGGAATTTCGATAGCCCGCCCAATACAGCGATCTACTCGATCGCCAAATACAATGGATCTGCTTGGGTTCCTTTGGGTAATGGCTTCCGTGGAACGTACGCACAGGTTCTACGCTTAGAGGCGAATGATTCGCTGCTTTATGTTGCTGGAGCTTTCGCAGACCAAGGCCCTTATGGTAATCCTCTGAACCCCGCAAGTGGAATCGTAGCCTACAACGGCGAAGACTGGGTGCAGCTGGGTAATGGTACCGATGGCAGCACCGTACCATGGGTGATCGATATGGCTTGGCACAACGACACACTTTACGTCTGTGGCGATTTCAACCGCATTGGCGATGTGCCCGCCAACAGATTGGCTTATTGGGATGGGCAACGTTGGTGCACTTTATTGCCGGGGCCGCTCGAATACATTGGCGGTGGCACCACAGCCCTAAGCTTCTTCCGCGATTCGCTCTACCTCGGTGGCGGCTTCGGCTACATCGGTACCGATACCATGTACCGCGTGGCCAAATGGATCGGCGGTGATCATGTGGAAGAGTGCGGTGTGCCGCTGGGGGTGGAGCAGGTGCATGCAACCCTGCAGGCGCTTTTGATCTACCCGAACCCTGCCCACGATCTGATCACCTTTGCGTGGCCCGCTTCTGCAGTGGCAGCCCTAATTTTTGATACGCAGAGCAGACCGGTAGTTCAAATGAGCCAACGAACAACAAACGTTGACGTATCTACTCTCGCAGCCGGGTCATACACCTTGCGGCTTCTTGATAACCACGGCACAACCATATCGCGCGCCCGTTTTATCAAGTGGTGATGAGCCGAAAAAACTTCGCGGAGCTACTCCTTGGTGAACCGAACTACACGCTGCATTCCATCCTGTTGCACACGCACCAAGTAGACACCGCCCGCTAGGCGCTCCAACGGCAAGTTCCATTGGTGGGTGCCGGGCGCCATCTGCTCCTGCGCAAGTACCTGCACTGAGCGGCCCGTGGGCTCCATCAACTCAACACGCGTATTGCCGCCGTTCAATAGTGAAACGACAAAACTTGCCTCATCGGTCGCTGGGTTGGGCACTACCAAGGCTTGCACCCCCGCATCGGAGAGCAATTCCTCAACTCCCACGGACAGGCCATTCAAATTGATATCGTCTATCCAGAGATCACTGCCACCATCACCCAAGAACCAGAACTTGAACCGGAAATCCTCCACGAGGTAGTCACTGGAAATGTTCGTTACGAACGCCTGCTCCCACTGGCTCGTCGAGTTTGGTGTGAAAGCGGAGTTCTGATCGGGAACCGTAGGAAGGTCGATGTAGCCGCGCAATTGTTTGCGCAAGATCCAGGTTAGCCCGCAATCGTTGCTAACGTAAACCCTCAATCGGTCGTCATTGTCCGCTGTGCGGCGAGCGAACGCGTAACGGAAACTCAGCAGGATCGAGCTGTCTTGGCTCAGGTTGATGTTGGGGCTCAGGAGTTCATCCTCACGGCCAATGGTAATACCGTGGTTGCGCATTTTCAAACAATGCGTGCCGCTGTAACCGGTGGTGGTATTCAACGAAAAAACACCGGCATCATCATCGGGGTTCAACACCATCCATTCCACCGGATCGAGCGCCGTCATGCTTTCGAAGTCTTCGGCATAGGGTGTTGGAGCACCAGGTGAAGGAATTACTGTGATGTAGCCGGGTGCATCGATGCTCACCGTGCTCGTCACATTGCTCGCTGTAAGCTGAACAGCATAAACGCCGGGTGTGTCATACACCACTATCGGATTCTCCTCGGTCGAGGTGTTGGTCACTGCCCCGGGGAAAGACCAGGCCCAAGCAGTTGGGTTGTGGTAGCTCGCATCGTTGAATGACACACTTGTGCCAGCACATACCACGGTACCGCTGCTTGTGAACGCTGCTGCGCACAACGCTTGCGGATCGGCCGTGCCGGTAGCCTCCAAGTTGCTTTCGGACCATAGGTTGTTCCGGTCGGCAGTGCCACTGTTCAGCGCAGCATACATCCGGGCCTTCTGGCCGTTGGTGAACATCTTCGAACAGTAGGAATACTCCATGTAGTTCTCCACGTTGTCCAACGGCGACCCACAAGTGGCTCCGTTGCGGTTGCAGCTTGTCCAACCTTCGGTTTGGGGAGTGTCGCTTACGTTGTCGCTGAGGTCACAATTCTCTGGAAGGCCAGGGTTATTGCTGGGTCCCCAGCAGTGGCGCAGGTTGATCCAGTGCCCAACCTCGTGAGTAAGCGTTCGTGAAGTATTGATCGAACTGGTACCAATGCTGCCCGTGTAATTGTGCAACACCACGATACCGTCGGCAGACTCACCCCAAAAGCCATC
>JANNYL010000350.1:0-5010 GCA_031410075.1 Flavobacteriales bacterium | reverse complement strand
TCATCAACAACACGTTTCAGGATCCCTTCTTCGATAAAGGCGCTTTGGAACACCTTGGCATTGTGGCCACCTTCCGGTTCAACACCTTTGTCTTCGTTACCGCCTATGGCGATCAGTTTTCCTTTTGGGATCATGCTTGGTAGTTAGCCCCCCGCCCCGTGCCGCACCAAATTGGCGAGACCGGGCGAAAGTAGAGGGATCCCACAAAGTGGAACCACGGAGCGGCCATGGTTCATCAACAGGGTTTTCCATATAGCACCTTAAAGGCCTAAGCTTGCAGCCTGCGGCTTATGGCCTGCGGCCTCTGGTGTCAGAAGCACCACTATCTTCCACGCCGAACAAACGTTCATTCCATGCGCATCCTCGAACTAAAGGCCATGCGTGGCCCCAACTATTGGTCTGTAAAGCGGCACAACCTCATCGTTATGCGCCTCGATATCGAGGATCTGGAGCAAAAGCCTACCGACAAGATCCCCGGTTTCTATGAGCGGATCGCATCTCTGCTGCCGAGCATGTACAGCCATCGTTGCAGCGAAGACCATGAAGGTGGCTTCTTCGAGCGCGTGAAACGCGGAACATGGATGGGCCACGTGATCGAACACATCGCCTTGGAGATCCAGACGCTCGCCGGGATGGAAACAGGTTTCGGTCGCACACGCAGTACGCGGGAGAACGGTGTTTACAACGTGGTGTTCAGCTACATCGAAGAGCCCGTTGGCATGTATGCGGCGAAGGCATCGGTTCGAATTGCCGAGGCGTTGATCAGCGGCGGGAAATTCGACCTGGCGGAAGACCTCCAGAAAATGCGCGAACTACGCGAAGAGTCGCGTCTCGGGCCCAGCACTGGCAGCATTGTTCACGAGGCGGTGGCCCGTGGAATTCCTTACCTGCGTTTGAACGGGCAGAGCTTGGTGCAGCTCGGTCACGGTATCCACCAGAAAAGGATCCGTGCAACGATCACCAGCAAGACAAGCAATATTGGTGTCGAGATCGCTTGCGACAAGGAGGAGACCAAGCAATTGCTCGAGAGCTACGAGATTCCCGTGCCCAAGGGCCGTGTGGTGCGCAGCGAAGAAGGATTAGAAGCCGCGTTGGATTCCGTTGGATTTCCGTGCGTGATCAAACCCAGCGGGGGAAACCACGGACGCGGTGCCACTATTGGGATCAAAAGTTTGGAAGAAGCGAAAGTCGCGTTGGCGAAAGCGAAAGAGATCAGTCGAAGTGTGATCGTGGAGCGATACATCACTGGGCTCGATCATCGGCTGCTGGTGATCAATCACCGTTTCATTGCTGGTGCGAAACGCACCCCAGCCTGTGTTGTGGGTGATGGCAAGAGCACCATTGCGCTGCTCGCCGAAGAAGTGAACAAGGATCCACGCCGTGGCTACGGACATGAGAACGTGCTTACACGGATCGACATCGACGATCACACACTGAAGCTGATCGGACTGAAAGGCCTGACGCCGGAGAGCGTTCCCGCGAAAGGGGAGACGGTCTACCTGAAAGCGACTGCGAATTTGAGCACAGGTGGCACGGCGGACGATGTCACTGAAGTGGTGCATCCATTCAATGTGTTCCTCGCCGAGCGCATCAGCCGCATCATCGATCTGGATATCTGCGGCATCGACATCATGACGGACGACATCACTATTCCGCTCAACGAATCGGGTGGTGCTGTATTGGAGGTTAACGCAGCCCCGGGTTTCCGGATGCACTTGGATCCTACCGGCGGCATTGGGCGCAACGTTGCTGAGCCTGTGGTGGACATGCTTTTCCCACCGGGTACGCCTAGCCGCATACCCATTATTGCCGTCACCGGTACGAATGGAAAGACGACAACAACACGGCTCACGTCGCACTTGATGCGAAGCGTTGGCTACAAGGTGGGTATGACGTGCAGCGATGGCGTGTACATCATGAACCGCTTGTTGATGACGGGTGATTGCACGGGTCCGAGCAGCGCGCAATTCGTGTTGAAGGAACCCGTGGTGGACATGGCCGTGCTGGAAACCGCGCGTGGCGGATTGGTGCGCAGTGGACTTGGCTTCGAGCATTGTGACGTGGCCATCGTTACCAACGTAGCGGCGGATCACTTGGGCTTGAAGGACATACACACCTTGGAAGATCTCGCGCATGTGAAGAGTACTGTGCCGCGCAGTGTGCGACGCGATGGCTATGCGATCCTTAACGCGGACGATGAGTTGGTGATGCACATGCGCAAGCAGTGCGATTGCAAGATCGCGCTCTTCAGTCTTGATGAGAATAACCGATTGGTCCGCCAGCACTGCAAGCTCGGTGGCTTGGCAGCGATCTACGAGAACGGTTTCATCACCATCAGCAAAGGCGAATGGAAGTTGCGCATCGAGAAAGCGGTGAACGTGCCTTTGACATACGGTGGAAAAGCGGTCTTCAACATCCAGAACGTTTTGCCCGCTGTACTCGCCGCTTATGTGCAAGGGGTGAAAGTCGAAGAACTCCGTGAAGCGCTCGCCACCTTCGTTCCATCAGCCGCGCAGACACCGGGTCGCTTGAACCTGTTCCAGTTCAAGAAATTCCAAGTGGTCGTGGATTACGCGCACAACCCGCATGGCTTCGAAGCACTCGGCAAGTTCCTCAGCAAGATCCCCGACAGCCCGAAAGTGGGCGTGATCGCCGGTGTGGGAGACCGTCGCGACGAAGACACCGTGAACCTTGGCCGCCTCAGCGCACAGATGTTCGATGAGATCATCATCCGCCAGGACCGCAACCTGCGCGGCAAAACCGACGACGAGATAATCGCGCTCATGGTGAAAGGCATCAAGGAGATCGACCCCAACAAGCCCTACATCATTATCAAGAAGGAGGACGCGGCGATCCGTCACGCCATCGCCACGGCCAAGCCCGGCAGCTTCCTCACGCTCTGCAGCGATGTGGTGCCCGATGCGCTCGCCCTCGTGCTGAAGCTGAAGGAAGAGGATGAGAAGGTGGCGTTCAACACGGACGATATCCCGAACAGGAACAAGGAGTTGGTGGGGTGATGCTGATTTTATTGAGATGCGATACAATTCTTGTGAAGTGGCATGAAGAAGGTCTTCAGTAGCCCTAAACAGAAGAGGTATTCGCGAGCTAGGGCGCGATCAAGTGCTCGCAATTCCAGTAGTAGCCTGAGGACCCGTAGGGTAGAAAGTACTCAAAAGCTCAGTGATGTACAGCTGCACAAGAACGCGGCTACCATTGTTGCACCGATTGATTTACGGTTGCTCTCAAATACTGAAGAGTGCCTTTCGTTCTTCGAGAAGCTTCGGAAGACAACGAGTGTGAAGAGCAAGCGTGGGGCAACGTTTGTTGAAGTCTCACTCACCGATACTACCCAGATAGACTACAGCACTATAAGTGTGCTTACAGCGATTAGTGACCACCTGAAGTTCAAAGGTGTCTCGTTGAGAGGTGACTTTCCGAATGACCATAGCTGCAAGAAGCTGCTCATTGATTCCGGCTTCCTCAATACCATGCAAGATGAGAACGGTCGTCCCTTCGGCAAATCGCCAAAGTCGGAGATGCTTTTCTTTGAGAAGGGCACGGGAAGATTCACCAAGAAGGATAATCTGAACATCAGCAATGCGGTCAATCACATTGTCAAGCACTTGACAGGGGCCGAGGGTTTCTGCCAATCAATTCGTACTATCCTACTTGAAATATGCGGCAACTCGATTGAGTGGAGCGGGACGCGGAATCGTCAATGGTTGCTGGGTGTGAGATATCATGAAGACCATGTTATCGTTACCGTAACAGACGTAGGGCAAGGAATCCTGAAGACACTGAACAGGAAATGGAAGGCAACCATTGCAGACTTTCTTTCGAGAAGCTCTGACGAAATTCTGTTGAGAGCATTTCAACAGAAGTACGGTTCCTCCTCAAGAATGGTCAATCGCAACAAGGGGCTGCCATTCATTCGAAGCACTTTCGATCAGGGTAGAATAAAGGAGCTTAAGGTTATTACGAATGACGTTGTTTTGCACTTTGACGATAGCAACCGGTCAAGAACATTCGGTCTCGCGGGACCCACATTCAAAGGGACGTTCTACAGGTGGATCGTCACGAAGGAATGCCTTCAGCCGCGCCATACATTAGCTGCATGAGCACATTGAGAATCGCCGACTCCTTCTCGATGTACCCGGGCTTGCGTCATTGCGACGTGAGTGACGATTCGGGTGAAGAGTTTTATCACAAGCTGTTGAACGCAAGATTTGCGGAAGTGCTAGAGAACAAAGGCGTCTTGGATGTAGATCTCGACGGAACCGCTGGGTACGCGCCTTCCTTCTTGGATGAAGCCTTTGGAAACCTAGTCTTCGATTTTACACTTGAAACAGTGCGCAAGCACCTCAAGGTGAAGTCGGAAGAGGAGCCCTCTTGGCTAGACATGCTAGAGAATGAGACTTTCCCTCAATGGGAATCACGTCGAAATAGTGGCGAAAAGCCTAAGAAGACCGGCAGGCATCCAGCTTGGTTTAGGATGGAGGACACCTCTCTTACCAGGACTGGGGGATGATTGCTTGTTTTTGTATGGACACCGCAGTCTTGGATGCGGCAGATTGGATAGCGATCGCATCCATCATTGCTAATAGCGGGCTGGCAATCTGGATTGTCACCAACATTCAAAGTCGAGTCAACAATAACCGTTCGCTTAAGGACTACATAATCGATGAGGTTATTCGGATTCGGGACGATTACAATGAACATTTCGATTGTCTAATGACTGACCAAATCGTTGCTCAAGAGGCAATCGCTTGGCATGCGATGATGAGCAACCGGATCGCTACTTTGTCCAAGTCGCTCAAAAGTGAGTACCGGATAGACGACGGATTGCTCGGAGCCTTCCACGGTCAATTGCGAGTGTTAGTCACGAACAATACGGACTTCATGCTACAGTACAAGTCCAAGCGTCCGGTTTCGTTTAAGGCAGATTCGAAGTCCTCGTTTCTTCAGTTTCGCCGCGAGCACGAGCATGTTTTCCATGACATAGTTCTGCTT
>JANNYL010000349.1:0-4158 GCA_031410075.1 Flavobacteriales bacterium | reverse complement strand
CGCTTGCTTTCTACAACCGCATCGAGCGTTGATCTCTGCTGGGCAATACCACCTGTTGCCAGCAGACCAAACAATATGAAAAGCGAGTTCCGGGTCATGTTCCAAAGATAGACGTGTGAGAAAGTCGACCATATCCGTTCCTTGTTCATGACCGTCCGTTGCTTGCTCTCCATACTTTCGCGGCACCATTTTTCAAGTTAAGTCGCTTGATCACCTGGAGAGGTGGCAGAGTGGTTGAACGCGGCGGTCTTGAAAACCGCTTTACTCGCAAGGGTAACGGGGGTTCGAATCCCTCCCTCTCCGCAGTGCCTGAAGCTGCCATCCGATAGATGGCAGTTTCTTCGTTCCGATGATCGGCAGCACGTCTTCAGTCTTGCTCTGTGTGTTGAACTGATACGATCCTCTTGCCGAACTTCGCCCAATGCGCATAACCTTTCTTGGAACGGGCACGAGCCAGGGCGTACCCATGATCGGCTGTGATTGCGCGGTGTGCAAAAGCGCGGATCCACGAGATAACAGACTTCGCGTTTCTGCACTGATCGAGACCAAGGGGAAGCGCATTCTCATTGATGCGGGCCCCGATCTGCGTCAACAAATGCTGCGATCGGGTACAACGGAATTGGATGCCGTTCTGCTTACGCACGAACACATGGACCATATTGTTGGTATGGATGATCTGCGGGCTTTCAGTTTCAAACATCAACCAGCGAGAGCTGTTCCTATTTATGCTGATGAGCCGACATTGACCGCTGTTCGCCGTGTTTTCTCTTACGCTTTCGCAGAGAAGAAGTATCCCGGTGTTCCAAAATTCGATCTACGGACCATCGGCCGTGAGCCATTCGAAATGGATGGTATCGGCATTACGCCGGTGGAAGTCATGCACATGCACATGCCCGTTCTTGGCTTCAGGGTTGGTGGATTCACGTACATCACGGATGCGAAAACCATAGCCAGGGAGCAACTGGACAAGATCCGTGGAAGCGAGATCCTGGTGCTCAACGCGTTGCGTCATGAGGAGCACTACTCCCATTTGAACATCAAGGAAGCACTTGCTATTGTTGAAGAAGTACGCCCGAAGCAGGCCTACTTTACACATGTAAGCCATCTCATGGGACTGCATGCAGAGGCAGAGAAGCACTTACCGCCGAACGTTCGGATCGCACACGACGGCTTGGTGGTAGAACTGCAAGAGCCGTAACCGTTTGGTGCGACCCCTTTGCCCCGCACGTCCCCAGTATTGCCGATATTCGGCGTTCATCCCCTATTTGCGCATGTTAAAACCAATTCTCGTATCCTCGCTCTGTATGCTTGTTGCCATTGGCAGCACCGCTCAAGTTACCGTGCATGGTCACGACCAGTACTCGGTAACGTTCGTCAAGGACAGAAGAGCACTGCCTGATGAATCGCGGCAAAGTGCCCTTCGCGCTCTGCCGTCCTGGCGACATTTCGTGGCAGAGCATCCGCAATGGCGCGTGGAGTTCAATGAACAGAATGGGAAGCCACACCGAGCTTTCGGGCCGGGCATACCTGCAGTAGGAGGCACCCCGGAAGAGCGGGCTTGGTCCTTTCTGGCTGGTCAAGCGCAATCCTTTCATATCGCACAGAACGAATTGTACGTGCGGTCGGTTTCGTCAAGCAGCAAGCACCATTTCGTGCACTTCGGGCAGCGGCACAACGGAATGGAGGTTCTGTGGGGGCATGCGCTTGTAAAAATGGACTTGCAAGGTCGAGTGATCAGCTTCGGTTTGGATGTTTACGACCTGATCACACCCCTGCCTGAGCCAGTACAGACCGATGAAGCGCTCAGGTCGGCGGCTGCAGCAGGTGTAGAGGCGCCTACCAGTTTTTCGATCGACCCAGCACTAGCCATACTTCCTATCCCTGCAATAGAAGGTGTAGACCTTCGGATCGTCAAACAAGTGCGTGTTGAAGCGCGCGGCTCAGGCGTTCCTTCCGATCTCCTATGTCTTGTTGATGCGGTTACAGGCCAATTGCTGTATCGCAGTGATCGTATTGTTACCGAGAAGGGGCATGACGGGGCGGAAGTTGGAGCGGATGTGACTTTTTCCGCAACAGTGAGCAACACGATCCCCACCCCGTCAAGCGTACTTCCATTGCGCAATTTGAACCTGGTCGCAGGTGGCCAATCCTTCGTTACGGACCCGAACGGTAATGCGAACACGGGACTTGCAGGTCCGATCCCGTTCTCAACCGAACTGTCCGGTACTTGGGGAACGGTTTTTACCAACGGGAATACTCCGACATTAAGTGGCACACTTCAAGAAGGCGCCAATGCGGTGACTTTTGACAACAACGCAACAGAAGAGGAGACAAGCGCATACTACCATGTGAACAACATACATGACCACGCGGTGGACGTGTTACCTGGCTTTACCGGAATGGATATCGATCTTACGATCAATGTGGACAGGACGGATGGTGATTGTAACGCCTTCTACGATGGATCGTCCATCAATTTCTACTTGGAAGCGAACGACTGCTATTCGCTAGCGCTGATCAATGATGTGGTGTACCATGAATATGGGCATGGTATCAACGCCACTTATTATGCTTCGCAGAGTGCTTCCTTCGCTAACGGTGGCATGAACGAGGGATATGCGGACGTATGGGCTTTTTCCCTAAGTCTCAATCCTGTTCTGGCAGAGGGCTACAAGATCAGCACGCCTGCTGCATTCATACGTGTATACGATGCGGCCCCCAAAGTGTACCCGGTTGATATTGTGGGAGAAGTGCATGCCGATGGTGAGATCATCGCCGGTGCCTGGTGGGATACCTATGTGAATCTGGGAAACAACATGGTGCAAACAATGGACTTGTTCGCCGACGCATTTCCTGGGTTGCAAGCGACGGTTGCCAATGGCAACGAGGGATCCGCATTCCGAGCGGTGCTTATTGATGTTCTCGAGGCCGACGATGATGATGGGAACCTGATCAACGGCACCCCGAACGGGTCAGCCATCGCAGAGGCATTCCGAAAGCACGGAATCACACTGATCAGTGGTTTTGATGTTGTTCATACACCTGTAGAAACATCCCTTCAGGACGCGGGCATCCTGATCGAAGCCACTGCTGTGGTTTCTGGGGATTTCGATGTGTATGTGCAAGGTGTGCAATTGAACTATCGTTCGAACACAGGAGCTTGGCAACAGGTGTTGATGACAGCTGTTGGTGGTGATAACTATGAGGCTACTATTCCTGGTCAACCCACCGGCACGGTGATCAGCTATTACATCGGATTACTGGATATCAATGGAGTTCTCAGCGGTGTTACGCCTTCAGGAGCGGACCAGGAGGAGCCTAATCTGCCGAATTACATTTTGGTGGGTTACGACCTTCAGCTCACCGAGGATGTGGACAACCTGAACGAATTGGGAAACTGGGACCTCGGACTCTCTTCGGACAACAATACCACGGGCACTTGGGAGCTGTTTGCTCCAGAGGCTTCGTTCAGCACAGTTGATGGCAGCGAGATCCAAACTGGTCAACAGCATACGGTGGGAGGGGAGTACTGTTTCTTCACAGAAAATGGAAACAATCCTGATACCCCTGGCGAAGCCGATGTTGATGGCGGACACACCACATTGCAAGGCTATCCGATGGATCTTTCGGGTTACGAGAATCCCACGTTCACGTTGTACCGTTGGTACACGAACAGCCCTCCTGGTGGTGCGAATCCTGGTCAGGATTGGTGGTACGTGCAGATCACGAATAACGGCACCGATTGGGTATTTGTTGAGAATACACGTACGGATGACCGCAGCTGGCGCAAGCTCGCATTCCGTGTTCAGGACTATGTGACACCCACGAGTACTGTGCAACTGCGGTTCATTGCCAGCGACAGCACCCAGGTTGGTCAGAATCTTAACGGAGGGAGCTTGATCGAAGCGGCTGTGGACGATATCCAACTTTGGGACAACACAAGCGTGGGTATTGGTGAAATGCAGACCGAAGCGATCACTGCACTTTATCCGGATCCTGCGAACGACCGGATCGATCTGGTACTGGCCATTCCTGTCGGCAGTTCAACACGTATAGATGTGATAGACCCCGCAGGGCGTATCGTGCTTTCGGACAGGTTGACCAGTGTTGCAGGCATCACGAGATCTACTGTTGATGTTTCAAAGCTTAGCGCTGGTG
>JANNYL010000348.1:0-7236 GCA_031410075.1 Flavobacteriales bacterium | reverse complement strand
CAGGACCACAGGACCACAGGACCACAGGACCACAGGTAGGATTTTCTCGAAACGAAAAGGTAGCTCTTGCCTGCGCACCAGCATTGCGTGCGTACCTTCATGCATGAACAAAACGATGCTTATGAAGAAGTTGAGATTCACGGTCCGGCTTTGCGGTGTAACTGTCGTTGCCGGCCTTAATGTGATATTACCACGTGTGGTGCATGCACAAAACTTGGTACCGAATGGGAGTTTCGAAGAGTACACGGAGTGTCCGACGAATTATGCTCAAGTCGATAGAGCAGTTGGTTGGTCTATCCTATCAAATAGTCCTGACTACTTCAATAGGTGTAATACAAACGATAGCATGGACATTCCAGTAAATCTTGTGGGAGATCAGGATGCATATGAAGGTGATGCCTATATGGGCGTTGTTAGCTATTTAGAAGATCTACCTGAGCTGCGAGAAAGCATTCAACGTGAATTGGGGAGTCCATTGGTTGCTGGAATTCCTGTTTATCTCTCCGTGATGGTTTCACCAGGTGGCTTCGGAAATGATCCGAACAACAATTCGGTGCAATTTGCAACGAGCGGCATAGGTATAAAATTCTCGATGCAGGAACACCATGCGGATGGTGTATTATGGGAAGGGAACGTTGCCTTGTTCTTACCGACAGTCTTGAATGATACCGCCAATTGGACCCATCTCAGTGGCATCTATGTTCCCGATTCGGCGTATGCCTACATCGAGATAGGCTGCTTCAAGCCTAATTCAGAGATAGTAGTCGAAGAACTCGACCTCGCAGGTGTGATTCCGGGGGCCTATGTTTTTGTGGATCAGGTTTGCGTTTCACCCAATGCGATCGACTGTCCGCTGACTATCGGGATACACGAAGCAATACCGCCTATTTGGAACATAGGACCCAACCCAGTGGGTAACGAGTTGCGATTGCGGTTAAAGGGTTCCTTAATTCAAAATGCGTCACTCCAACTTTTCGATGGCTCGGGTCGGCTTTGTCTAAGTGAGCGCATTCCAGATGGAACAGAGGATTTCCATTGGAGCCTCAATGCCATTGCGAATGGCTCCTATTACGTTCAGCTGCAAAACTCACTCGGCCGTTTTGAGTCGATCCACATAGTGCATCTGCAACCTTAACCCTAACAATCAATACAATGACGCACAAGATGAAGTCCTCAACTCTACTGGCTGCGATTGCGATCGTATGCTGCAATTTTGGTCATGCACAATGGCAAGGCCTTCTCACGGGCCAGGTCAGATTAAACCCGGCTCCTCCACCGTCGACAGTCACTGTCGGCAATAACTACACCTTCACCGGTTCTGCGTTCAACATACGCGGCGATTGGATGGCCCCTACTACAGGCGAAGTAATGCGCACCCTTGCCCCTTTAACCAGTAACAACTACTTCCGTATGTACCATGGTGTTGGCACAAATGGTGGTTACCAGCCACAAGTAGAGGCTGCACAGTTCTTCAGTTTGGCGAATAGCGTAGCTCCCACGTTACACTTCCATCTGAACGCCCCGAACGGAGCGCTGCGCTTGCAGACCAGCTCTCTGAACCGGGTGCATGTGAACCGCACGTTGAGCACATCCATAAACACCTTCGCTGCGGCCCCTCGCGACGGGTTTATGCTCCTAAGCGGGCAGAACGATGCCTATACGAACGCGATAAGCAGTGCCCCTTTCACACGGCTGCATTTGGTCGATGATGTTGGAGCCGTTAGCCCGATCATCTATGCCCAGTCGATCGGATACCGTCCGTGGATGCGGAACGGGATAACGTTTACGGGCAATGCGGATCAGGGCTACATCGGTCATAAGTATGGCGAGAATGACGTTACGGATCTCGTGATCCAGTGGAGTGATAACCCGGCAGGTAGCCTATATGGTGTAGACCGCATGAAGTTCGTATTCTCCAGCAACTACACAGGTGCAGCCAGAGGCATGGGATCCATCGATGGGATGGAAGCCATTCGGCTATGGCCCAGCAGTGGCACCACCGTGAACGTAGGCATCGGTGATTTTGCGCCGGCAGGCACCGGTGATCCAACCGAACGTGTAGACATCCTGGATGGTAAATTGCGCATACGGCAATTGCCGATAGATCTCGTAAGCACCAGCCTAGAAGCCGTGGTGGTGAATACCACTACCGGTGTGCTGGAACATAGGCCATTCCCTGCCGGTACAGGTGGAACTGCTTGCGATTGGGAAGTACTCGGCGGTGATGTGGTAACAGCGTATCTGCCCAACGGAACAGCGGTGCCCGGTTGTCCCGAGGAGGATAACAGCGTGATCATAGGTGCATCTCCCATTGGACTACCTGCGGTTAACGCCAAACTGAAAGTGTACGCAAAACCAGGTGGCGCGGGCGCCCTCTACATTCATAGCCCCCACTTCGGCTCGGCTGTGCAGGTCGAAGCATACCCACTCAGTGGCCCACCCGTAACGCAGCAAACAGCGATCTCTGGGTTCAGCAAGAACGCAAGCCAATTCAATAGAGGTGTTGCCGCAGCGGCTACTATTGAAGCAGGCAATTCGTGCTCGCTGTATAACGCGGGTGTGAACGCGGAAGCAATTGTAGAGGGGAGCGCAGAAGAAAACTATGGCACAAGGGCACTTGCAACAATATTGCCCGGAGGCACCAGTAGGAACTATGCTGTATTTGGCGCGGGTAAGGTGGAGATCGGTGGGATCTGTGCGTCCAACAATGGGCTTTACGGCATTGCATCAGGTCCGGCCATCCAAAACATTGGCGCATATGGGTTGGCATACGATAGTCCGACATTCAACTATGGAGTGTATGGCGCGGCTGGTGGCCCCCCAAGGTTCTGTCAACTGGGCGGGATACTTTAACGGTGATGTTACGATCAACGGTCTTGCTTTCTGCAATTTAGGGTTGTGGTCCGGGTCGGATGAAGCGTTAAAAACGAACGTTCAACCGCTCACCGGTGCATTGGAGTCTCTGGGTCAACTGACGCCTTCCACGTACACGTTTCTTCACGATGTTGCGCCAGCGATGGCTTTGCCAGAAGGTCTGCAAGCTGGATTGCTAGCGCAACAGTTGGAAGGTGTGTTTCCACAACTCGTCCGCGATGCTGTTGTTCCTGCGGAGATTGATAGCACTGGTCTTGTAGTTAACCCGGCCTTTACCTACAAGGCGGTCAATTACCCAGGACTGATTCCATATATGATTGCGGGCATTCAAGAATTGCGGGCGGAAAACCAAAGTCTCCGGGATTTGATCAACACCTGCTGTGCGACAGGGTCGACCGATGGTCGCAGCCCACAGCAGCCGTTGCTGATGAGTGAAAACAATTACCTCCGTGCAGAACGCTTGCTCATTCAACCCAATCCCATTGCCGACCAAACCTTGGTCCGCTACTACATCGCCAAAGAAGGCCGCGCCAGGTTGGAATTGAGTGCCGAAGACGGCCGCCTATTGGACGTATTGCGCGAAGAGCGCACGACGGCCGGTGAGCATAGCTACGACTGGAATACCTCGAATATGGCCGCTGGTAGCTATTTATTAGCCCTTATGGTGGATGGCAACGTGATCGTGAAGAAGGTTGTGAAGGTGGGTGACCGTTGATCACCAGAACTTTCTTGGACGAAGAAGCCCGGCGAATGGCCGGGCTTCTTCGTCCAAGGTGCTTTCGCATAATGTGATCGTGGATCGAACAGCAGTGATCTCGCTGAAGATCAGCGATCATTCCCGCGCCTGATCGACGACCCGGAACAGATACCGGCCATCGTCGAAGACCCAAGTAACCAACTGGGCATGCCTGCCCGAACCGGCCTGCAGGTGAACATACGTTCTCCATCCATCTCGTGAGCGTGCGGCAGTGGCGAACATCACCGTTCCTTCTCCAGCGAAAAGCGGCGCATCGAAGATGTCCGTATAGGCGTTCGTCGGCAGGTCGATCACGCTGCCGTCCAAAACCAGTTCCACACGGCTGAGCCTGTTGTGTTCTTCACCGGGTGTCCAACCCAGCATGCGTTCTTGTTCCAACCGGAAACCTGTAGGTGTGTGTTTTACCCACTTCGAGTGATCGAACTGCTGCGTTTCGATCCGGATCCGAATACCATCATCGGAGAATTCCAACTGATTTCCTGCACTCGAGCGGATCGCCAAATAGTTCAACGTGGATCCGGGGAATTCCTCCATCAACTCCGGATAGAGACCCAGTTCCTGAATCTCCTGATGGATCAGCGGATCGTTCACCGTGGCCAGCGACAAGTCTTGTTGAAGCAGCGCTGCGTGAAGAGTGAAAAAGGGGAGGAGTAAAACGAGCACCGCGATCGGGCGGGTCAAGGAGCGTTCCATGGGTCGGAGTTCTATTGGCTCCGTGCAATGTGAAACGATAAGAACATCCTTGTCGGTATGTGTTGCGATTATTTCCGTGGATAACATTGAGCGAGAGTAATCGGAAAATTGTACCAGAATTTCCAAAATCTATCTGCCCGGCTCGGAAATCGGGAAGGCCTGAGCGACGAAAACCTTGAACTGTTGGACCTCTTGGATAGGATGTCTTCCGGATGAAGCATGGTGCGTTTGTCATGGATACAATACGCTGTTCCGTGATAGAAGTGCATTGAGATAGTTGCACGGTAGCAGGTTGCGTCGGCTTCAAAGAGGAGAAAAGAGGTTCGTAGTATTTCTAATACAGTAATCTGTAGGTCCCCTAATTAACAGGCTCGACCGCATTTAACCCCGGCTATCACCTTCAGATTGTAAGCGAACCATATGCTGGTAACGCGAGCGTGGAGCTTGGGAAGTTGGACAAAATGCAACAACTTCGCATATGCAAAATATCATTTACGCCTATTCAGACTATGCCGCCCAAACCGGAGCTGTAAGTGGACACATCTTTCGCGGTTGCGCGAACAGTTCGCATCCTCTTCGAACTTCTTTAGGTCGTCTCAGCGGACGAAATCGTGGGGGGCGCTCAATGCCGACGTGGGAGACTCGAAGCATGGCACTATTTAAGGATAGTGCAGCGAAATGGCTTAGACATGAGCCCAAGAATGATTTTGAGTGGCTGATAATTGCGCAGCACTATGGTCTGCCTACAAGACTTCTTGATTGGACTATTAACGCCAACGTCGCATTATTCTTTGCGGTGGAAAAGCACGATTTTCATGACGGAGTGGTCCATATGATACCATGCAAAGATGTTCCGTTGATTAATTTGAATGAGGTCAAAGGAGATATGAATCCGTTTAAACTCAAAGGATTTCATAGAGTAATACCACATCCAAAATTTACGCGGAGCGAGATTCAAAAATCTGTTATCGTCATTCATCCTGACCCCATCCACAACTATAAGAGTGCGATGACTAAGAGTTTTCTGATTAACAAAAGCGCGAAGCATGATATCAAGAACGCGTTGGGACGCTTTGGAATATCGCGCGAGACCTTGTTTCCAGGATTGGATAGTCTTGCACCTACAATCATAGCCCAATTAGCGGCGAACTACAAGGGTCGTCCCGCACATCGTTAAGCTTCTGCACGAAATCGCACAGATCACATCCTTTACCGAAGAACGGCCTATCACCGCATCCTCTCTACTTCAACCCCTTGCTCGCGTCCAGCATATCCTTGATCCCACCCACACTGCTCAGGATACCTGTGGCTTCGTAAGGGATGTAGACCACCTTGTTGTTCTGGCCACTGGTCATTTCCTTCAGCGTTTCCAAATACTTCATGGCTATGAGGTAACTGGCCGGATCGGCTTTGCTGCCTTGTATCGCCTTGGTCATCAGGTTGATGGCTTCCGCTTCACCTTGTGCCCGGCGAATACGCGATTGTGCGTCGCCTTCCGCTTCCAGGATCTGTCCCTGCTTTTGGCCTTCAGCTGTTGTGATCTGTGCCTGCTGGATACCTTCTGCTTGCAGAACCGCAGCGCGCTTGCTGCCTTCCGCATCAATGATCTGCGCGCGCTTGTCACGTTCTGCTCGCATCTGCTTCTCCATCGCTTCACGAATGTCGCGCGGTGGGTTGATGTCCTGCAATTCAACACGGTTCACTTTTACGCCCCATTTGTGGCTGGCCTCGTCCAGAATGGCGCGTAGTTTTCCGTTGATCGTATCACGGCTGGTGAGACATTCATCCAGGTCCATTTCGCCGATCACGTTACGCAGCGTGGTCTGCGTCAGTTTCTCGATGGCCATGGGCAGGTTCTCGATCTCGTACATCGACTTCACCGGGTCGATCACCTGGAAATAGAGCAGCGCGTTGATCTCGGTCATCACGTTGTCCTTGGTGATCACGTTCTGCTTCGGGAAGTCGAACACCGACTCGCGCAGGTCGATGCGTTCTTTCTTGATGAACTGGACATACTTGTTGCCATCCGGCAGATCGCGGGTGATGCGCGAAATGATCTCACGTGGCTTATCAAAAATGGGAATGATGATGTTGAAACCTGCGTTCAGCGTAGCTCGGTATTTACCGAAACGCTCGATCACCATGGCTTCGCTTTGCTGGATTATGCGCACTCCTTTCGCGATCATGAAGATCACGAAGAGCGCGACTAGGACGAGGATGATTGTGCCGGGGTTCATGTGTGTTCTGAGGTATCAGGCTTCGGCCGAATGGCCATGTTCGAGGGGTTTAACGATAAGGGTGTTACTGTCAACACGCACGATCTTGACGAGATCACCAGCGTGGATGGGTTTGTCATTGATGCTTTCTGCGCGCCAGTCGTCCCCACCAACGCTTACTCGACCCAATCGCAGGCCAGCTTCGAAATCCTGGGTCACTTTCCCGCGTTGGCCGATAAGAGCGTCCACGTTGGTTTTAACGCCGTTCTCTTTCCAGAACTGCTTCATCAGCAATGGACGGATCGTGAAGAAGGCCACCAAGGCCAGTATGCTGAATGCGAGAAGTTGGATGCCCGGTCCACCACCAACGGCCGCTGCGATACTCGCACCTGCACAACCGATCCCCAAACACACCAGGAAAAACCCCGGAACGAAGATCTCGGCTATAAGGAGCAGGATCGCCGCACCAGCCCACCAATGCCATTGGAAAAAGTCCATCTGTAACACGTTGATGGGGTGAATGTAGCAGCGTGCACGGTTCGCGCAAGTGTTCGATGTGTTGGGTGGCGGAATAGCTGGATGAGGATCCTTTCGGCACAGGCTCACGTGTACTTTCGCCCGCCATGCTGGAGAAAATGATGAACATGCTACGCACGCCGAATGGCCGCGATGCTTTGTTCACGTTCCTGACCGAGG
>JANNYL010000347.1:0-1239 GCA_031410075.1 Flavobacteriales bacterium | reverse complement strand
CAGGTTTCCGCAGCATGGAATTCTCGGATGAGACAGTTGCGAGCATGACGATCTACCCGAACCCGAACCGCGATGGTCAGTTGACGATCAGCATGGAGGGCTTGGAGATCGCCGATGGAGCGAACGTTGATGTGGTCATCTACGATCTGCTCGGCAAGCCGGTTGTAACCGAGACCGCACCAGTTGCCGAGGGTATGCTGAACCACCGCATGGACTTGGCCGGTCGCATTGGCCAAGGGATGTACATGGTGAACGTGACCATCGATGGAAAGCTGTACACCCAACGGTTGGTGATGCAGTAAGCCAAGGAGATATCTCTTACTGAAAGAACCCCGCCGAAAGGCGGGGTTCTTTTTTTAGGGTATTCTCCTGAAAATACCCCCTTCTGGGTATTGTGGACGCGAAAGGGTAGCCCCAGTTTTGCCCCGTGGAACGAATGATGGGATCTCCTGAGATGATCAAACAGAACGCATACGGCCAAAGGATCTGCTGGCTCGCGATGTTGGTCGCAGTGCTAACAATGTTCCTCCTTTTAATGATGCTCGATTGATCCGATCCCTCCGGCGGCCAACTACGGAGCGGTAGACTGGCACGTCGTTACGACCGAAGCCTTCCATCATGGAGGGCTTTCGGCTTTTACAGGTTTCGATCACAGAACTATTGGGCATAGCAGTTCGCATTTCAAATTCATCCGACCTGCTTGCTCTTTCTCCGCATTATTTAGCCTAGGATGTCGCCACGTACATAGACCTCCTCGGATAGTCCTGCGAAAAGATGCGGTTCATCTTTGGACGACTTTGTAGTTCGAAATGGTACAAAAAGGAAAAGCCCCCAATGCGGAGGCTTTTCGAAATGGGGAATGGCCGATCAATAGTACACCAACCGGCGAACCTTGGTTACATGCTTGGCCAAACGGATAACCTGCTTGGTGTAGCCGAATTCATTATCGTACCAAGCATACAGAACTATGTTCTTGCCGTCGCCGCTAGCGATGGTGGCGGTGCTGTCGAACACACTGCAACATGAATCACCAACAATATCGCTGCTTACCAGTTCAGGGTCTATCTGGTAATGGATCTGGTTCACCAATTCTCCGTTCAGAGCAGCGTTCCTGATCAGCTCGTTCACTTGCTCCCTGGTCGCGGTCTTGCTCACACTCAGGCTCATGATCGCCAAGGATCCATTCGGAGTGGGCACGCGCACAGCGTTGGCGGTCAACTTGTCCTTCAGGCTCGGAAT
>JANNYL010000346.1:0-6769 GCA_031410075.1 Flavobacteriales bacterium | reverse complement strand
ATCGTGCTTGCCGAATGGAAGCACGATCAATGTGCATCCCTTTTGGTTCAAACGCGGATCCATGCCACTGGTGATCTTTTCTCCACGCGTCAGCGTGAGGCGAACGTGCGCACCGTCCGTCATGGCATTGGCCTTCAACGTGTCGAACAGTGCTCGACGTATGGCTTCGTTCGAGGGTACGTTCTCGAATTGCAGTGCACGTGCCGAAGCTTGCATTCGGTCGAGATGCCTGGACAACATCATCACGCCACCTTGGTAAACACGCAAGCCCTCCCACACGGCGTCGCCACCCTGAACACTGCTGTCGAACACACTCACTTTCGCCTTTTCGCGTGGCACGAGTTCGCCGTTCACATGAACCAGGATATTCGCGTTTCGGGTATCGTACCGTTGAAGCATGGGTCAGAAGGTGATGGCGTGTTTTCGCAGGCGTTCGTAGTAGGGTAGGGCTTCTTCGTACAGGGGTCTCAGGCTTTCTGGAAGTGGCCGTGTGCTCGAGACTTGTTTGGCAAAGCCGGTGGTTCTGTGCACATTGGCATACCAGTGTTTCGCCCACACGCCGTCCTCTGGTCGCGGGCTGGCAGACCAATTCAACATGCGCTCATCGAATGCGAGACCTAGTGAATGGCAGGTCGCTTCAAGGGCGCCAGCAGGGTCGCGCAAGAGATCACCAGAATCCAACACGGTAACCGGGGCATCGAGGCTCGTCAGCTGGTCGAACAGATCACAGAGCATTTCGCTACCGATATCGCGCAAAGTTGGATGCTCGATCACCTGTGCGAAGGAGGCGATGGTCTGCCTCGGTTCCCGGATGAAGAAGAGGCTTTTCATGTTGGCCAGCTTCTCTGGAGCAATGCCGACGAGATGATGGGCCATGCCTTTGATGAACAAGGCCGGTTTGTCGTCTGCTTTCCCGATCATGTCGAAAACACCGTCGGCTTCGTTGGGAAGCGCCGCCAGAACTTCGGCTCGGCCAGGGTGATCGGCACCGCTCCGTGAAAGATAGTAGGCGTAGAAAGGCTCATCCATCACACGTGTGTCGGACCGCTGAGCGAAACTGTACATGAGCGCGGTGCTCACGTTGCGCGGGCTGCTGATCAAATGGATGAGCATCCTGCGTGAACTATGATCAATGGATCCCGTTCGCAGCCAGATAGCGCTCCGCATCCAGCGCCGCCATACAGCCGGTGCCTGCGGAAGTCACGGCTTGGCGATACACTTTATCAGCTGCATCACCACTCACGAACACGCCGGGTACATTGGTCTGTGTGGTATCCGGCTTATGCTTCAGGTAACCGGTCTCATCCATGTCGAGGATGCCTTTGAACAGATCCGTTGCGGGCTTGTGGCCAACGGCAATAAAGAGTCCAGTAACATCCAGTTTGCGCTCTTCGCCCGTCTTGTTGTTGATCGTAAGGATGCCTTCCACCGCATGTTCGCCCAGCACGTCTTTCACTTCGGTATTGAAGAGCAGTTCGATGTTCGGTGTGTTCTGCACGCGATGCACCATGGCTTTGCTCGCACGAAACTCATTCTTGCGCACGAGCATGTACACCTTCGGGCACAGCTTAGCGAGGTAGCTCGCTTCTTCACAGGCACTATCACCCGCACCCACGAGTGCAACGGTTTGGCCTTTGAAGAAAAAACCATCGCACACTGCGCAGGCTGTCACGCCACCACCGATGTCGCGCAATCGGATCTCATTGGGCAGTCCCAACCATTTCGCGCTGGCTCCGGTACTGATGATCACGCTGTCAGCATGGATCTCCGTTTTCTCGTCTACCCAGACTTTATGAACGGGACCAGTGAAGTCCACCTTGGTCACCCATCCGTTGCGCACGTCGGTATCGAAGCGCTTCGCTTGCAACTTCAGGTCCTCCATCATTTCAGGACCGCTTCGGCCATTAGGGTAGCCCGGATAGTTGTCCACCTCGGTGGTCTGCGTCAGTTGTCCGCCAGGCAGCGGGCCTTCGATCATAACGGGTTTCAGGTCAGCGCGGGCAGCATAGATGGCGGCGGAAAAACCAGCTGGACCCGATCCGATGATCAGGCATTTGACGTGTTCAGGCGAAGTGCTCATAGAAGTGGTTATTTGCTCACTCGCACATGGTGGTCCTGTGAGCGAGGCGCTAAAGTAGCAGGCCGATCAATCGAGGTTTGTCCGCCGCGTTACGAAGTTCATAGCGAATAGCGAACGCTAGGGTCCTGGTTCAGATGACCGCCACTGCCGTCATTGACACGCAACGGTATCATAGGAGGTCGCCCAGCCGGCCCAAATGCCAATTCCACCCGTGATATTGGTGCGAGCATTTGCCGGTGTGCTGAAGAGATCGCCCTGGCTGGCCACGTTTGATTCGAAAGTTTGGTAGAAATCGTATTCGGTATAACCAATACTCACGAATTTCACAGCAACGGTATCACCCACTTTGAACTTGCCGGTTTCTTCATTCTCGTCTTCTTCGTTGCTATTGAAGGCTTGCCGCCCGCGAACCGAGAAAAAATCCAGCGTTTGACCGTTGATGAACTTGTCGTAGAACGCCGATCCGATGGCACCAATGAAAGTGGGGTCTTCCTCCCTGCCATTACTGCGCAAGCTGATGCGCCGTGTCATTAACCTGTAGGCATTGCCCAAGGTGTCTGGGTCCGAAAGTCTTGTCCAAACAAAACCGAGTGAATCATCGCCCGGGTCTTGTTGTGCAAGTTTGAACCAAAGGCTATCAAGGACAACGGGATTAGGTAATTTGGTGGTACTGGTAGCGGTTTTGCCTTCGGCGGAAACATTCAGAGCGTAGGTCCGGCTTAACACGCCGTTCAAGCTTCCATCGAGTTTGGTGTAAATGCACAGGTTTCCGAATTGCACCACCAGGGGATCCAAGCCAATAAGGCCTGCTGCATCTATCAATAACTCCGGAGGAATGGCCGCACCACAAACTTGATCCAATTGCACAGGGCCGTTGCCGTCGTCTATTGTGATCGTTGCGCCTTGAACAAAGGTGCCGAGCAAACTCGCATAATCCGTTGGGTCGAAATAACCGGCGGTTCGTGTGAGCACTACGATAGGCGCACGGCCCGGTTCAATAGTGCCGTTAACCACGAGTTGGGGATCGGTGTAAGGCAGGTCGACCGTGATCTCTTTCTCGCATGAACTCAGCAGAACAATGGCGGTAAGAGGGATGATGAGGAACTTACGCATGGTGTTCAGAACTTGAAGTTCCAGGTTACTGATGGGAGTATGGAGAACAAGGAAACCTGCTTGGCGGTCACTTTGAAATTGCCCTCAGCGATGTTGCCTTCGTTGGCGAAATAGATGAAGTAAGGATTCGCCCGGTTGTACACGTTGTAAATGCTGAATGTCCAACTGCTGCGGTATTTCCGGGGCACCTCGGTTACAACCCCGGTCACCTTGTCTTTCTTCTTTTTGGTCTCCTTGTTGATCAGTGTCGCAGCCACATCCATGCGATGGTACGGTGCCATGCGGAAACCGTTCCGCTCAGTGAATTGGCTTACAATACGGCCTTCGATGAAGTAGCGCTGCACTGGAAGTGTGGCGGCCTGTCCCGTCTGGTACGTGAATGTTGAACCGAGGGTCCACCGCTTGTTCAATTCATAACTGGCCACGATGCTCACATCATGCGTTCGGTCCCAGCGACTGGGGAATTCCTTGCCGTTGTCGATATCGGGGAACTTGCGCATGGTCTTGCTCCACGTATAGCCGATCCAACCGTTCAGCCGGCCTGTGCGCTTCTTCAGGAAGAATTCCGCACCGTACGAATAACCGTTCCCGAAGACGAGCTGCGAATCGTAGTTGGTGTTTCCGTTGTCCTGCGGCTGGGCACCTTCCTTGTACTCGATCAAATTCGCCATGTCCTTATAGTAGACTTCGACACTGCCTTCGTACACATGCTCCTTGAAGTCACGGAAGTAGCCAGTTGCGTATTGCGTGCCTACCTGTGGTTTCACGTTGCTGCTGCTCGGGATCCAAACATCGGTGGGCAGTGCTATCGAGCTGAAGCTTGCGAGGTGAACGTATTGGAGGTTGCGGTTGTAACTGGCTTTGATACTGCTGGTGTTGGTAAGCCGGTAGCGTGCGCTCAAGCGCGGTTCCAGGCCGATGTAGTTCGCCACGGGCTTGCCCTTTCCATAGTTCACGATAACACCGGAGGGTTGGCCTTCGCTGTTCAATATGTATTGGTTGAAGTCACCCACGTGGGAGAAGGAGGTAAAGCGCAAACCTCCATTCAATCGAAGACGATCGGTAGCGTCGAATTCATCCAGGATGTACACAGCCGTTTCATGGGCCAGCAATTTGCTGGGCGTGTCGATATTGAATTGCGTTTCGCCGCTTTCGATAGCCACGGTGCTCGGCGTATAAACGTGGTAGATGTATTGCCCGCCATATTTCAGCGTGTGGCGCACATTCGGGTATTGGCTCAGGTCCACTTTCAGGCCGTAGTCCTTGATACCGCTGAACAACTTGAACGAGAACTGGTCCTGTGATCCACCGAATTCGAACTTGTAGTCACTGAATGTGGCGGTGGTGTTCATGAAGAGTTTGGGACCGAACACATGGTTCCATCGGGCTGCTACCGTTGCATTGCCCCAAGGAATGCGAAAGCTGGGATCGCCAGGGTCAGTGCCTCCGAAATCGAACACGTCGCGCCCGAAGTAGCCGCTCAAATACAGGCGGTCCTTGTCGCTGAAACGGTAGTTGGCCTTCGCGTTCAGATCGTAGAAGTAGTAACCGGTCCCACCGAAGTTGGGATTGTCTTTCAAGAAGGGCTTGGTCAGAATATCGATGTACGTGCGTCTTCCGCTGACGATGAACGAGCCCTTGTTCTTGATGATCGGACCTTCGAACGTTAGCCGTGAACTGATGAGCCCGATCCCGCCCTGCCCGTGGAATTGATTGTCGTTACCCTCTTTCATCGTGATGTCCAACACGGAGCTCGTGCGACCTCCGTAATTGGCGGGCATGCCTCCTTTGATCAGTTCGAGGTTCTTCACCGCATCGGCATTGAACACGCTGAAGAAACCGAAGAGATGGCTCGCGTTGTACACGGTAGCCTCGTCCAAGAGGATCAGGTTCTGGTCGGGTCCACCTCCTCGCACATAGAAGCCGCTGTTACCCTCGCCATTGCTTTTTACACCGGGCAGGAACTGCAGAACCTTCAGGATATCCACCTCGCCGAGCAGTGCTGGAAGGGTGTTCAACTTCTGGACATCGATATCGATGCGGCCCATATCCGTGCTCTCGGTATTGCTCTTGCGCTTCTCCTTCACCACCTCCACCTGTTTGATCTCTTGCGCGGCACTTCGCAGGTCCACGTTCATTTTCAGATCAGCGCGCAGATCGATTTTACGGTCCTGCTGTTGATATCCGATATAACGCGTAATGAAGGTGTAGCTGCCTTGCTCCAGGGTAACGGAATAGAAACCGTAGGTGTTGGTCGCAACGCCTTTTTGGATCTCCGGTATGTAGATGCTCGCGCCGATCAATGCTTCGCCGCTCGCACTATCGTTCACGAATCCACTAACGGTGAATCGGTTTTGCGCCTGAAGACAAAAGGAGAAAAGGAAAACCGTGATAACAGAAAGTCGAAAGCGCATGTGGAGTAATAAAACGGCGGCGAAAGTAGATCGGGCACAAGGGCATGAAGCAGCCACTCATACCTGCCCATTGCCATCAGAAACAAGAGCCGCAAAGGAGTGTTCGGCGAGCTTGAACTGGCCGCCCCGTTCTTTTTTCGGTCTAAAACGCTTCAAAATACCCTGAAGTGGGTATTTTTTCCGGGCATAGGCCAACTCACCTTTGTCATGACTACCGAGAACACCCGATCTGAACCAGCCATGGCAGCTATACGCATCCTTCTCGTGGATGATCAAAGCATCATCCTCGATGGTCTCGAAGCCTTGATCGCGCAGAATGATGATTTCATTGTCTGCGGCCGTGCCAACAATGGGTTGGAAGCGGTCGCAAAAGTGAAAGCCTTAGCTCCCGATGTTGTGCTTATGGACATCAACATGCCAGAGATGGATGGGATCGAGGCGACCAAAAAAGTAAAAAAACTGACGAAAAGCCCACAAGTATTGGTGCTCAGCATGTACAACAACGTTGACTTTGTGCGCGAGATTATGGATGCTGGAGCATCGGGCTATGTGCTGAAGAACACGGGCAGGGTCGAATTGCGCGAGGCCATACTCACGGTCGCAGCTGGTGGCCGGTATCTCGCCAAACCAGTGCAGGATACACTGGATGCCAGCTATGCAGTGGCTGCTGAAAAGGTTGAAGTGGGCTGCTATCAATCGCTCACCAAGCGGGAGAAGGAGATCGTCAAGCTCATTGTCGGCGAAAAGAGCAGCCAACAGATCGCCGAAGTTTTGTTCCTGAGCGTCTCCACGATTGAAACCCACCGCAAGAACATTTTTCACAAACTCAACATCCACACAACCGCAGGCATCGTTCGATATGCTATGGAGCGTGGGTGGGGGGAGTAAGCTTAACAACAAACACGATCATGGAAACGAAAACAGCTGACCTTCTGAAATCTCTGGCCGGGCTTGGCCTAGCTGCAATAGTGGCACTTTTCGTATACAGAGCTTGCAGTGAAGAGGAAACGTTTGATCTTTCGTCTATAGGGCCCGGCAGTTGCATCACCATCGAAGATCCTGTCCTTTTCGATATGACCGCGTTCGGTGAGGCGCGTGACTTTGCCCTTCAAATCGATGCGGTAAAGCGGGGTTTCGAGAGTATCCTGCGCGGTCACGAGCA